>SEGN01000452.1 GCA_004211245.1 Variovorax sp. | reverse complement strand
GCCGGTGCCGAGCGGTCGCAGATGCCTGACGAGCGGCAGGGCTTTGCCCCGTTCCGCTCCTATCATCGCCATGTCACATATAGACACATTCCTTAACAGATTGCCTCCGATGACCTTGCACGCTGCCGCCTTCGCCCTTCGCCCAAGGAAGTTGCTCGTCCGCGGCTTCACGCTCATCGAATTGATGGTCACCGTCGCGATCCTGGCCATCCTCTCGGCGATCGCCCTTCCCATCTACAGCGAATACGTGATGCGCGGCCGCATTCCCGAGGCGTTGTCCGGCCTGTCGGACATGCGGGTCAAGATGGAGCAGTACTTCCAGGACAACCGGACGTACATCGGCGCCTGCGCGAACAACACGGTGGCGCCGATTCCGCCCGACACGACGTCCTTCACGTTCAGCTGCCCGACGCTGACCGCCTCCACCTACGTGATCATGGCCAAGGGCATCAGCACGAAGACCATGAATGCGTTCGAGTACACGATCGCGCAGGACGGCACACGGCGCACGACGGCGCTCCCGACCGGGTGGACCGGCGCTTCTGGCACCTCCACCTGCTGGGTGACCAGCAAGGGCGGCACGTGCTGATTCGCGCCGCATCGGAGCGGGGTTTCTCGCTCATCGAGCTCATGGTGACCGTGGTCATCATGGTGATCCTGTCGCTGCTCGCGGTGCCTTCGATGCGTGAGTACGCCGAAAACTCCAAGATTCTGGGCACGGCGGAGGCTTTCTACGCCAGTGCGCAGACGACGCGCACCGAGGCGATTCGCCGCAACGGCCCGGTGGAGCTGATCCTGACCAACCAGGCCCCGGTGGCCGGCAGCGCCGACACCACCGGCATCACGAGCAGCGGCCCGAACTGGATGATCCGCCAGGTGCCGCCCACGACCGACGACGAGTACGTCTTCATCGAAGGCAAGGCCGGCGGCGAAGGTGGCGGCCGCACCGGTGGCACGACCAGCGTCTTGATCAGCGCGGACAACTCCGGTGCTATCCAGTTCAGCGCGTTGGGGTCGCTGGCCGGCACGCTGCCGGTGGTCGTCGACTTTTCGAGTTCGCTCGGGACGTGCGCGACAAATGGGGGTGCCGTGCGTTGCCTCCGAGTGGTCATTGCGCCCGGCGGCCAGGCGCGGCTTTGCGATCCGGCGGTCACGACCGCGAGCGACACCCGCAGGTGCTGACGATGAACATGTCCCAAGCCCGCCGAAGCCAAGGCCGCCGCTCCCGTCGCCAGGGCGGCATGTTCCTCATCGAATGCCTGGTGGCGATCCTGTTGTTCGCCATCGGGGTGCTGGGCATCGTGGGCCTCAACGCGTTTGCGGTGGCCGCGCAGTCGGACGCCGAGTACCGCAGCGAGGCCGCGAACCTGGCGGCGCGCGTCACGCAGGAAGCGTGGCTCAATGTCGACCGGATCACCGGTGCGACACGCGATGCGCGGGCCGCGTCCCTGCGCACTGCCCTGGAGAAATTCCGCCACCAGCCCAGCGGCGATGACTGCGCGTTCTCGGGCGGCGCCGCCACGGCGGCCGCCATGACCGACTGGCTCGCCGATGCCCGCCGGCTCCCCGGCGCGACCGCGGCCATGCAACAGGTGCGGGTCGACACCGACGCCGCCACCGGCTTCAACAAGGTCACGGTCACCGTCTGCTGGCAGGTGCCGACCAATCCGGTGCCGCGGCGCCACGTGTTCGCCGCGTTCGTGAATTGATGCCATGAAACCCAACCGCTTCACCGGTACCGCCCGACGCCAGCGCGGCATTTCGTTGATCGAGATGCTCGTGGGCCTCGTGATCGGCATCGTCTGCGTGCTCATCATCCTGCAGGTGCTGTCGATCTGGGAGGCGCGCAAGCGCACCACCAGCTCGGGCAACGACGCGCAGATCAGCGGCACGCTCGGGCTCTACACCATCGACCGCGACCTGCGGCTGGGCGGCTACGGCTTCGGCGTGGCGGCGGCGGATGTCATGGGTTGCTCGGTGAACGCGTACAACTCGGCGCGTTCGCCGGCCGTGTTCCAGTTCAACCTGCAACCCGTCACCATCACCAAGGGTGCCGATGACGGGCCGGACGAGATCCGCGCGCTGTATGGCAACTCGGCATTCTTCGTGTCGAGCCAGCCGCTCACGGCCTCCGACGCGGAAACCAAGACGCTGAAATCGCGCGAAGGCTTCCAGCCCGGCGACCGGCTGCTGGTCACCGGCAATTCGGGCACGGGGGTGGCGTGTGCATTGGTCGAGGTCACAGGCCTTGCGCTGGCCGACACCACCACGCTGGAACACCAGGCCGCCAAGACGTACAGCACGCC
>SEGN01000451.1 GCA_004211245.1 Variovorax sp. | reverse complement strand
GCGGAGGCGCCGACCACGGTGGTGACGGAATGGATCGCCATGTTGCTCACACTCCCAGGTGACGGCGCGGGTTGAAGGAAGGGGTGGCCTGCGCCAGCGCCTCGTAGGCTTTGCGCGCGGCGTCGTTGTCGGCCGGCGGCAGCGCGATCTCGAGCAGCAGGTACAGGTCGCCGGGCGTCTTGCCGGCAAGGCCGCGGCCCTTCAGCCGCAACTGCAGGCCATTGCGCGCGTTCTGGGGCACCGTGACCTCGACCACGCCGCCGGCGGGTGTCGGCACCTTCACCTGGGCGCCCAATGCGGCTTCGCTCGGCGTCACCGGCAGGGTCATGTACAGATTGCGCTCGTCGATGCGGTAGAGCGGGTGCGGGGTGATGCGCACTTCGAGGTACAGGTCCCCGGCCGGCTCGCCCCCGTGGCCAGGCATGCCCTGGCCGGCCAGACGGATGTACTGGCCGGGGTGGACGCCCGGCGGAATCTTCACGCTCAGCGTGCGTGTTTCCCAACTCGGCCGGCCTTGCGCGTCGACCGTCTGCGCACGCAGGCTGATCTCGCGTTCGGCCCCGTTGAGCGCATCGGCCAGCGCGATCTCGATGGCCGCATGGTGGTCTTCGCCGCGGGCCCGCATGGCCTGCCGGGCTGCGCCTCGGCGTTCTGCGGCGCCGAACAAGGACGAGAAGAATTCGCTGAAGTCGGCATGGTCCGCCGGGCCCGCGCCCGGGCCGCGGTGGAATTCGTAGCCCGCATCCCAGCCCGGCGGCGGTTGGAAGTCGCCCTCGGGCGAGCCGCCGCGCGCCACGCGGTCTGCCAGCGCGTCGTAGGCGGCGCGCTTTTCCTTGTCGCGCAAGACGTCGTTGGCTTCGTTGATGTCGCGCATCCTGACCTCGGCGTCGGCTTCCTTGCTGACGTCGGGGTGGTATTTGCGCGCCAGCTTGCGGTAGGCCTTGCGCACCTCGTCTTCGGAAGCGCCGCGCTCCAGTCCGAGAGTCTTGTAGTAATCCTTGAATTCCATGGCGATGGATGTGCTGTTCAGGCGATGGCGGCGCCGCCGTCGACAGCCTGCGAAAGCGCGCGCACAGCCCATGTGGGGCCGCTGCGGTCGAAACGCAATGGCTGTGCGTTGCCCAGCACCTCAGGGCCGATCGCGACGCCCAGCAGCGCCGCCAGCACGTAGAGCGTGCCGCCATGCGCCACCACGAGCACCGGTCCCGGCTCGGCCAGCGCTGCAACGAGTGCGCTGCGCTTGCGGTCGACGAATCCCTGCAGCGTCTCACCGCCCTCCGGCGCACAGGCCCAGTCGAGGTTGGCCGACGAGGTGCCGATCAGGTTGCCGAAGTGGCGCTCCCGCAGGTCTTCGCGTTGCAGCGGCACCAGCTTGAGCGCCTGGCCGACCGCGTTGGCGGTGGTGAGGGCGCGGTGCGCGTCGCTCGCCACCAGCGTGCGGATCGGTTCGCCCGCCAGCAGGCTGGCCGCGCGCGCCGCCTGCTGCAGGCCGAGTTCGCTGAGCGGCTCGTCGACGCCCTGGAAGATGCGCGAGGCGTTCCGGCCGGTCTGGCCATGCCGCAGGAAGTAGAAATGGTCGCAGGCTGGCGAGATCGGTTCGGCAGACGCCAGGCGGACCAGCTCGTCGAAGCCTGCAGGGTGCTGGACGGTGAAGTGCGGTGCAGTGCTCATGGGTGGGGGGTCAGAACTTGGGTATGCGCAGGGTCTTGCTGATCATCAGCGTACCGGAGAGCGCGAACAACAGCGTGACGGGGTGTAGCACCCAGGGCCCCAGCGCGACGGCGCCGCCCCACAGCGCGCTGCCGATCAACCCCTTCCAGGCGAGCCAGGCCAACACGCCGACCAGGGCCACACTGGTGGGAATGGGGGTGCCTTCGAAATACTTCACCTTGTCGGCGCCTTCGGAAAGCGCTTCGGCCGTGACGTTGTAGCGCGCGAGCCGGCTCACGCCGCAGCACACGAAGTAGATCAGGATCAAGGCGTCCCAGCCGCCGGTCGCACCGGCCGCGAAGGCCAGCGCCGCCGGCATGACGCCGAACGAGATCACGTCGGCCAGCGAGTCGAGTTCGCGCCCCAGCGCCGAATGGGTCTGGCGCCAGCGCGCAATCCGGCCATCGAAGACGTCGAAGACGAAAGCCGCCGGTGCCAGCGCGGCGGCCCACAGGAACAATGCCAGATCCTGTCGGCCGATGTAGGCCATCGCGAGGAACACGCCGCCCACGCCGCACGCGGCGTTGCCGAGCGTGAACGCGTCGGCGAGATGGAAGCCGCGGATCATCGAGAAATGCTGGGCGCGGGGGGTGGGGGCGTTGGACGTGGGCATGG
>SEGN01000083.1 GCA_004211245.1 Variovorax sp. | reverse complement strand
TACGCGGGCCCCGAGTCGTAGCCGATCTGCAGGCGTGCGCTCGCGCTGTCGGCGTCGATGTCGGCGCGGCTCTCGCGCACGCTCGCGGTCGGAAAGCGTTTGGCGGTGAGGCCGCGCAACCCACCCGATTTGGCGTTGTCCCAAGCCTGCTGGCTGAAGGGCTGGCCCGGCCGCAGCGTCCAGTTGGACCGCACGGCGGTGCGCTGCGATTCGGCGGCGGCGTCGGTGGCGATCGGGCCGTTGAACGCGATCTCGACCTGCTTCACGCGCGTGATTTCCCCGGGTTCGACCGTCACCCGCACCTCGCGCGGTGCGGCGCCGTCCGGCGTCTCGCGCAGCTCCAGCGTGAGCGTCGGCGCAAAGTAGCCGAGCGTGCCGAGCAGTTCGCGCGCATTGGCTTCGGCGGCCACCATCAGGCGCGACAGCTCGGCCGCGCCGAGGTCGTCGATCTGACGGTAGCGCTGCAGCTCGAGGTTGCGGATCAGGTAGCTGCGCACTGCGTCGGGTGCTTCCACCTCCACGCTGAAAGCGTCGCGCTTCCTGCCCTCGGCCTTGCCATCGGCGGTCTCGTCGCCGCGCGTTTCCCCTACTGGGCTGGCGACGGAAGTCGGCGCCTCGTCACGGGTCGGCAGCAGGCTGCACCCCTGCAACGCAAGGGCACTCGCAAAAAGAAACGCCGGCATCCAAGCCGGCGTGATGAAGGGGGCCACCCTGAGCATCCGGTCGATTCTGACAGCATGCTGTTTCCCGCCTGTAACGGGTGGGCATGACCCGACGGCGGGTCAGCGTTTGGCGAGCTTGCGTGCGGCCGACCAGAGCACCGGCGGGGCGATCATCTGGGCGACGCGCTTGACCTTGTCGAAGCGGCGGATCTTGAGGAACACCGAGGACACCTGGTCTTCGCGCGTCTTGCCCGCGTCGGGGCTCGTGTAGTAGTAGGCGGCGATCGAGCGGCGCGGCCGGCCGTCCGGCGTCTGCATCGGATCGGGGTGGCCGTGGTAGCTGACCTGGCTGTGCGGCAGCAGCATCGAATGGCCGAACTCGGGGAGCACGCTGGTGACGGGCTGCTTGCGCTCGGCGTCCCACAGCTCGAGCGAGGCGCCCCACTCGCGTTGCCAGCCCTTGTTGAGGTAGGTGATGAACACCATCTCGTTCTTCAGGCCCAGATGGCGGTGCAGGTTGAAGTCGCGGTGCACCGCGAAGGTAGCGCCGGGCCGGCTCTCGTGCAGGCCGCCGCCGAAGAGTTTCGGGTCGGGCAACAGGTAGGGAACGGCCGTGACCGAACTCACCCACTCGGTGAACCAGCCCGAATTGACGACGTCGAAATACAACTGCGAGGCCGGGCCCAGGCGTGCGCCGAGCACGGAGCGGCGAGTCGATTCGTAATGGCTCTTGACATCCGCCCATTCGCCCCCGGGGAGGGCTTCGAATTCTTCAGTCACCAGCTCGAGCAGGCGCGGGTTGAAAAGCCCTTCCACCACCAGGTGCGGAAACGGCTGGCCCGCCAGCAGTTGCTCGCGCAAAGCCTGTCGACGGGCCGGTTCGAAAAAGCGCATGTCGACCAGTTCATGCAGCGGCAGGCGCACGCCGCGGATGGTCACCGAATCCGCTTCCATGGCGGGAGCGGTGCGGGCCGCCGAGGCAATGGCGGCCGTCTCTGATGTCGATATGTACACGTGGGTACGGGGCCGAGCCCTGTCGAGGTTACCGAAACAAGCGCCCTGCGGCGCCGCCCTTGCGGACCACAAATTGACTCAATGTGAACCGGAAAGTACTAATGTAACGGGAAGTCTCGGTCGTAACAACCGCCCATTCGGCCTATTCATCCCATTGACACGGGATGAAAAACGCAGGACTACTTCGAAAGCAGGCGCATGGCCTCTTCCAGCCCCTTCAGGGTGAGGGGGTACATGCGGTGCGACACCAGTTGCTGCATCACGGCGATGCTCTGGCGGTACTGCCACACCCCTTGCGGCTCGGGATTGATCCAGGCGAACTTCGGAAAAGCGTGCGTCAAGCGCTGGATCCACTCGGCGCCCGCCTCTTCGTTGTTGTATTCGACGCTGCCGCCCGGCTGCAGGATCTCGTAGGGGCTCATGGTCGCGTCGCCGACGAAGATGAGCTTGTAGTCCTTGTTGTACTTGCGCAGGATGTCCCAGGTGGCGAACTTCTCGGAGAAGCGGCGCTTGTTGTTCTTCCACATGAAGTCGTAGACGCAGTTGTGGAAGTAATAGAACTCGAGGTGCTTGAACTCCGTCTTGACGGCCGAAAACAACTCCTCCACGCGCTGGATGTGCTCGTCCATCGTGCCGCCCACGTCCATCAGGAGCAGCACCTTGACGTTGTTGTGGCGCTCGGGGCGCATCTTGATGTCGAGGTAGCCCGCGTTGGCCGCGGTCGACTGGATGGTGTGGTCCAGGTCGAGTTCTTCCTCGTGTCCCTCGCGCGCGAACTTGCGCAGCTTGCGCAGCGCCATCTTGATGTTTCGCGTGCCCAGTTCCTGGTTGTCGTCGTAGTCCTTGTAGGCGCGCTGATCCCACACCTTCACCGCGCTCTTGTTCTTGCCGGCCCCGCCGATGCGGATGCCCTGCGGGTTGTAGCCGCCGTGGCCGAAGGGCGAGGTGCCGCCCGTGCCGATCCACTTGTTGCCGCCTTCGTGGCGTTCCTTCTGTTCCTCGAAGCGCTTCTTGAGCGTTTCCATGAGCTCGTCCCAGCCCATCTTCTCGATCTTGGCCTTTTCCTCGGCGCTGAACTCGCGCTCGAGCGTCTTGCGCAGCCAGTCGAGCGGCACTTCCTTGGTGAAGTCGGCCAGCATCTCGATGCCCTTGAAGTAGGCAGCGAAGGCGCGGTCGAACTTGTCGTAGTGCTTCTCGTCCTTCACCAGCGAAGTGCGGCTCAGGTAGTAGAAGTCATCGAGTCCGAAGGCGCCGTCGGAGTTGGGCCCGACCACGTCGGCCTGCAGCGCCTCGAGCAGCACCAGGTATTCCTTGACGGACACCGGCAGCTTGGCCGAGCGCAGGGTGTAGAAGAAGTCGATCAGCATGGAAAGCGCTCCTTGTGTTCAGCTGCGCGGCTTGTCGAGCAGGTACAGCAACTGTGCCTTCACCTCCGGCCACTCGCCCGCGCGCAGGCTGTACATCACGGTGTCGCGGATCGTGCCGTCCCGGCGCATCGCGTGGCCGCGGATCACGCCGTCCTTCCTGGCGCCGAGCCGTTCGATCGCCTGCTGCGACGCGAAGTTGAAATTGTCGGTGCGCCAGCCGACCACGTTGCAGCCGAGCGTGTCGAAGGCGTGCGTGAGCATCAGCAGCTTGCAGGTGGTGTTGACGTGTGTGCGCTGACAGCGCCTCGCGTACCAGGTGTAGCCGATCTCGACGCGCTTCACGGCCGGCAGGATGTCGTGGAAGCTGGTGGTGCCCAGCACCTGGCCCGAGGCTTCATCGGTCACGGCGAAGGCAAAGCGGCCTCCGGCCTCGCGCATCTGGAGGGCGGCTTCGATGTAGCTGCGCGTTTCCTCTGGCTCGGGCACGGAGGTGACGCGCAGCTGCCAGAGTTCGCCATCGGCGGCCGCGTCCCGCAGCCCCTGCTCGTGCCCCAGGCTCAGCGGCACCAGCGCGACACCGCGCAACGACAGCGTGACAGGCTCGACAAAGGCCATCGTCAAACCCTCGGATCGCCGTACTTGCGCTTGTAGGCGGCCCGGGCGAGTTGCACGCCGGCGCCGCCACCGATGGCGATCAGCACGATGCCGACCATCGCCTTGTTGCCATAGCCTTCGGCCAGCGCATCGAAGCCCATCGCCAACCCGAGCCAGCGACCGAGCAGCGCGCCGACGACGAAGCCGACGGCCTGGCCGACACCGAGCAGGAGCAGCCGGCTGGCAGGATGGGGCGTCTGGCTCATCTGTTGTTGCGCTGCATGAAGACCAGCTTCTCGAAGAGCGTCACGTCCTGTTCGTTCTTGAGGAGCGCGCCGACCAGCGGCGGCACTGCAACCTTGTCGTCCTTGCTCTGCAGCGCTTCGAGGGGAATGTCTTCGGCCACGAGCAGCTTGAGCCAGTCGAGCAGCTCGGAGGTCGACGGCTTCTTCTTCAGGCCCGGCAGGTTGCGCACGTCGTAGAAGGTCTTCATTGCGGCGGTCAGCAGTTCTTGCTTGAGGCCGGGGAAGTGCACATCGACAATCTGCTTCATCGTCGCCGCATCGGGGAACTTGATGTAGTGGAAGAAGCAGCGGCGCAGGAACGCATCGGGCAGTTCCTTCTCGTTGTTCGAGGTGATGAACACCAGCGGGCGGTGCTTGGCCCGAATGAGTTCGCGCGTCTCGTAGCAGTAGAACTCCATGCGGTCGATCTCGCGCAGCAGGTCGTTCGGGAATTCGATGTCGGCCTTGTCGATCTCGTCGATCAGCAATGCCACCGGCGCGTCGGACGTAAAGGCCTGCCACAGCACGCCCTTGACGATGTAGTTGTGGATGTCCTTGACCCGTTCTCCGCCATCGACGTCGGCCAGCTGGGAATCGCGCAGGCGGCTGACCGCGTCGTATTCATACAGGCCCTGCTGCGCCTTGGTGGTCGACTTGATGTGCCACTGCAGCAGCGGCAGCTCGAGCGCTTCTGCCACTTCTTCGGCCAGCATCGTCTTGCCCGTGCCGGGCTCCCCTTTGACCAGGAGCGGCCGCTTGAGTGTGATGGCCGCATTGACCGCGAGCATCAGATCCTGTGTGGCGACGTAGTTGTCGGAGCCCTTGAATTTCATGAGTCAGGTGGAGCAGGGTGGGTGAAAAGAACACATTCGAACTGCGTTGCGGGCCGCTCTGCGCGTCCGGCACGGGGCTGCAATGAGCCCCCGCATATAATCAAATGTTGATTTGAAAACTGTTTCTCCACGAGATTGTGCGCGCAAAATGAACAAGCTGTTGACCACGATGTTTGCCCTTGGTGTCGCTTGCGTGACGCTCTCGGCACAGGCCCAGACGGTGACGGGCAACGCCGTCAATGGCGGTAAGAAAACGGCCATGTGCGTCGGCTGCCACGGCATCATCGGCTACCAGGCAAGCTTCCCCGAGATCCACAAGGTGCCCAAGATCGCGGGCCAGAGCGCGACCTACATCGTGTCGGCGCTGACGGCCTACAAGGGCGGCGATCGCAAGCACCCGACCATGCGTGCCATCGCGGATTCCCTCAGCGAGCAGGACATCGCCGACCTCGCGGCCTACTACGCCACGCTCGGTGTGAGCGAGGGCGACGCGCCGCCGGCCACCCCGGCCAAGCAGCCGAGCGAGGCGGTCCAGGCCCTGATCACGCGCGACAAGGACAACGCCTGCACCAAGTGCCACGGTGCGAACTTCGACACGCCGAACGACGGCACCGTGCCCAAGCTGGCCGGCCAGTACGCCGACTACCTCACGGTCGCGCTCAAGTCGTACAAGACCCAGCACCCGCTCACCGGTCGCGCGAACGCCATCATGGCCGCCCAGATGAAGAACTTTTCCCCGGCCGAAATGAAGCAGCTGGCCAGCTACATCAGCGCGCTGCCGAGCGAACTCAAGACCGTTCCCGAGTCGCGGCTGCATCGCGCCAAGTAGCGCCCGTCCGCACCCCCATGAAAAAACCCGCTTTCGCGGGTTTTTTCATGGGTCGGCCGAGCCCTCTCAGACGTCGAAGAACGCCGTCTCGTCCGCGCCCTGCATGTGGATGTCGAAGCGATAGACCACTGCGCCACCCTGTTCGGTGCGCTCGGCGACGAGCGTCTTGCGGCGCGCCTCGGGCACGCTTTGCAGCACCGCGTCGCCGGCATTGGCTGCGGCCTCGTCGCTGAAATAGATGCGCGTGAACGCATGCACCAGCAGCCCGCGCATCGTGACGATTGCGTTGATGTGCGGGGCCTCGCCCGCCGCCTCTGCGCCCGGCTTGACGGTGTGGAAGACGAAGCGCTTCTGCGCATCGGTGCCGGTGCCGCAGCGTCCGAAGCCACGGAAGCCGCGCTGCTGCGCTTCTTCCACCGTTTGCGGATAGCGTCCCTCGCCGTCGGGCTGGCTGATCTCGACCATGGCATCGAAGATCGGGTTGCCGTCGCCGTCGAATACACGGCCTTCGAGGCGGATGCGTTCGCCGCTCGCGCCGTCCAGCGCCAGGGTCGAATCGAAGGGTTGGTCGAAGTCGTAGCCGTATTGCGTGGCCGTGAGGCCGTAGGCGAAGTAGGGGCCGACCGTCTGCGAAGGGGTCTGGCCGAAGTTGGTTTCGAGTGCGCTCATCATGGTCGTCGTCTCCTGGTTCAGCGGTTTTCGAATGGCGTCTCGTCGGCACCGCGCAGCACGATGTCGAACTGGTAGCCGAGGGCGAAGTCGGGCTCGGTGATGTCGAGGCTGAAGTCGGCCACCAGCCGGTTGCGGTACTTCTCGGGCGTGCCGGTCACCATCGGGTCGTACTGCAGCAGCGGGTCGCCGGGGAAGTACATCTGCGTGATCAGGCGGCTCGCGAAGTGCTCGCCGAACAGGGACAGGTGGATGTGCTGCGGCCGCCAGGCGTTGGGGTGGTTGCCCCACGGGTACGCGCCGGGCTTGATCGTGAGGAAGCGATAGCGTCCTTCTTCGTCGGTGAGACAGCGGCCGGCGCCCAGGAAGTTGGGGTCGAGCGGCGCGTCGTGCTGGTCGACCTTGTGCACGTAGCGGCCGGACGCATTGGCCTGCCACAGTTCCACCAGCGTGTTGCGCACCGGACGCCTGCGTTCGTCGAACACCTGGCCGGTGAGGATCATGCGTTCGCCGATCGGCTCGCCGTTGCGGCGTGCGTTGCGGGTGAGGTCGTGGTCGAACTCGCCGATGCTGCTGTGGCCGTACACCGGTTGCTGCAACTCGCCGAGCGACGCCTTCAGGGGGATCAGGGGCTGCTGCGGACCGCGCTTGACGGTGGATTTGTAGCCGGGATAGATGTACGAGGGGTGGCTGTCCCAGTCGCGCGGCGAGGGGGTCGGCAATGGCTTCCGGGTGCGGTCGAGCATGGGTGTCTCCGTGGGGTGTCTCGTGGGAATCCCGCACTTTAGAAGCACCGATTGATGATGTAAATTGAAGATTATGTGAATTTCAATAAGCATCGGTAATTGAAGCCTTCTCTCTCGCCTGCGCTTGCCTTTGCGCGAAACGTGCAGTTGCGGCATCTGCGCTGCTTCGTCGCGATCGCGCAGGAGCGCCATCTGGCGCGCGCCGCCGAGCGTCTGGCGCTGAGCCAGCCGGCCATCTCCAAGACGCTGGTCGAGCTGGAGACGCTGGCCGGCACCCGGCTCGTCGAGCGCAGCAGCGCCGGCCGGCGGGGCGTCCAGGGACTCACGCCGACCGGCGAGCAGTTGCTGGGCCACGCGTTGCGCGTGCTCGAGGCCATCGACGCCAGCGCCGAAGCCATTGCGCCCAGCGTGGGCGATCGGCTGGCCCGCCTGCGCATCGGTGCGCTGCCGAGCGTGGCGCCGGCACTGCTGCCGCAGGCGCTGGCCAGACTGCGCAGCCACTGGCCGGGGCTGCAGGTGATCGTCAAGACGGCCACCAACGCCGTGCTGCTCGACGCGTTGCGTGCCGGCGAGCTCGACCTGGTGGCCGGCCGCATGAGCGATCCGGCCGTGATGGCCGGCCTGAGCTTCGAGCTGCTCTACACCGAGCCACTGGTGTTCGTTGCACGCAGCGGCCACCCGCTCGCACGGCGCGCGGCATCGGTGCAGGCCGTGCTGGCCTTTCCGCTGGCGGTCTATGCGGAAGGCACGATCCCGCGCCACAACACCGAGAGCTTCTTCACTGCACGCGGGCTCGTGCTTCCACCCGACGCGCTGCAGACGCTGGACTTGATGGTGGCCCGCGCGCTGACTGCCGCATCCGACGCGGTCTGGATCACGCCGCTCGGCGCCGTGCGCGACGACCTGCAGGCGGGCAGCCTGGTGCGGCTGCGCATCGATACGCCAGGGACCGAGGAGCCGGTCGGCCTGTTGCTGCGCAGCGAGGCAGAAAGGTCGGCGGCCTGCGTCGCCATGGTGGGGTTGCTGCGCGAGGCGGCGCGGCGCAGCCAGCCGCGGGGCCGCGCCGGCCCCTAATCCTGCGTGGCGCGCCGCTGCACGCAGGCGATGTACGCATCGCCATCGGGCGGCCGGCCGGCGCGCTGGCTCTCCCACATCATCCGGCCCAGGCATTCCATGGCCTCGTGATGGGCCTCCAGCAGCGAATCGCGCCGCGCGGCGAGCAGTTCGACCGCCTGGCGAATGCCGCGGGGCTGGTCGATCGAGCATTGCTCGCTGATCGAAAGATGCATCGACAAATGCAGGAACGGGTTCTCGCGGCCGTCCTGGCCGTCGTACACGCGCGCCACCGCCGCGTCTGCGTCGGCCAGGTCGGTGTGGTATTCGGGATGCTGGTCGATCCAGCCGGCGGCGATGGTTTCCAGCGCCTCCATCGGCAGGCCCTGGCGACTCTTGGCATAGACGCCGCAGAAGAAGCGGCGCACGTCCTCGGGGGAAGGATTGAACATGGTGCGGCGAGCGTAGCACCGGGCGTTCGCCCCCGGGATGCGCGGCGCCGGCAGGCGTCCAAGCGCGTGTCAGCGTGCGCGCCGGCGCTTCGGCGTTCGGACGGCGATTTGCTTGGGTGCAAAGCCGAGCGCCGCCCGCGCCAGGGCGTCGGCCTCGCCGTTGCGATGGCGCGGAATCCAGGTCAGCGTCGCGTCATCGAAGGACCGCAACAGTGCGCGTGCCTCGTCGAACATCGGTGCCAGCCGCGCGATCGATGGCGTCCCTGCAACGACCAACTGCTCGACCACGACGCTGCTATCGCTGCACACGTGCAGCGCCCGTGCGCCATGGCTTCGGGCTGCGCGCAACGCGGCCATCAGCGCACGCAGTTCGGCCTCGTTGTTGCAGCCGCGCTCGGCGGTGGCTTGCGACAGGATGTGCCGCGTGCCGTCGGGCGCGACGATGACCGCGCCGAGGCCCATGTGCCCCGGATTCGGCATCGCGCTGCCGTCGCAGTGCACGAGCCATTGCCCGTTCATCGTCAGGCGCGCCGTTTGAACAGCGCAGAAGCGCCGCTGGCCCGTGCGACGTCGTCCGCCGCGGCGAGCAGTACCGGGCCCAGCTCGAGCATGCGCGCTTCCGTCAGCCGCACCAGCGGGCCGGCGATGGTGATGACGCCGATCACCGCACCGTTGTTCGCGCGCACCGGCGCGGCCATTGCCGTCATGGCTGGCGCAAACACTTCGCTGATCATGCTGAAGCCGCGCCTGCGTGCCGCGCGCAGGTAGGGCAGCAGCGCCTTCACCGTGGTCGGCGCCTTGGGGCCGAAGTCCTCCGGCTTGCCGAAGCCTTGCCGCGCCACCAGTTCCAGCGCCTGCTCGTCGGTCATGGTCGAAAGCCAGGCATGGCCGGCCGAGCTGCACGAGAGGTTGACCGACAGGCCCATGTCGGGGTCATAGCGCAGGCCGGTGCGGGCACCCTGGGCCTTGGCCACGAAGGTCAGCTCGTCGCCATCGACCACGCCGAGCCGCACCAGCTCGCCCGACTGCACCGCCAGTTGGTCGAGCAACGGCTGCGCCACGTCCACGATGCCGCTGTTGCTCAGGAAGCTGAGTCCCAGCGACACCATCTTGATGGTGAGCATGTAGTCGCCGTGGCGCTGGTCCTGGCGCACGTAGCCGCAGCGGATCAGCTCGGTCAGCAGCCGATGCGTCGCGCTGAGCGGCATGGCCAGGTCCGCAGCAAGCGCGGAAAGCGGCCGGCCTTCGGGATGGGCCGCCAGGTGCTCCATGAGCTTGAAGCTTCTTTCGAGGATTGCACTCATGAGCGCCACTGTAGTGGAATTTGCCAAGTGTTTTCCATATGGAAAACATTTCCACTTTTGGCTATGATCGCGCCGCAAACCTCTGGAGACTGCCTTGAAATCACTGTTCCGCCTGCTGGCCGTTGCCGGCTTTTCGTTTGGACTGAGCGTCGCCGCAGTGGCGCAGGATGGCCAGGAACGGGTCATCCGCTTCGGCCATCTGAACAATGCCGACCATCCGGTGAGCTTCGGCGTGAAGCGCTTTTCCGAACTGCTGGCCGCCAAGAGCGGCGGCAAGATGAAGGTGCAGGAGTTCCCGGCCTCCCAGCTCGGGAACGAGATGCAGCAGCAGTCCGCCCTGCAAGGCGGCGTGCAGCAGATGTCGGCGCCGGCCACCACGTCCCTGGCCGGCATCGTCCAGGAGTTCGGCCTGGTCGACTTCCCCTTCGCAGTCGCCAACTTCGCGCAGGCCGATGCGCTGCTCGACGGCCCGCTCGGGCAGACGCTGATCGCCAAGCTGCCCGAGAAGGGGTTGGTCGCGCTGGGCTACTGGGATCTGGGCTTTCGCAACGTCACCAACAGCAAGCGGCCGATCACCAAACCCGAGGATCTCGAAGGGCTCAAGATCCGCGTGATTCCGAACCCGGTGTTCCTGGAAACCTTCAAGGCTTTCAAGGCCAACCCCGTGCCGATGCCCTTTGCGGAGCTATACGGTGCCCTGGAAGCCAAGGCTGTGGACGGCCAGGAAAATCCGTTCGCCGTGATCCAGTC
>SEGN01000450.1 GCA_004211245.1 Variovorax sp. | reverse complement strand
TTCCCGAACTACGCATGGGCGGTCGCGGCGACCGCCATCTTCGTCGTCATCTCGCAGTTGAAGATCAACGTCACCAACGCCTATGCCGGCTCGCTGGCCTGGAGCAACTTCTTCTCGCGCGTGACGCACAGCCATCCGGGCCGCGTGGTGTGGGTGGTGTTCAACGCACTCATCGCCTTCATGCTCATGGAGATGAACGTGTTCGAGGCGCTGGGCGACGTGCTCGGGCTCTACGCGAACATCGCGATCGCCTGGATGATGGCGGTCGTGGCCGACCTGGTGATCAACAAGCCGCTGGGCCTGTCGCCGCCGGGCATCGAGTTCAAGCGGGCGCACCTGTGGGACATCAATCCGGTCGGCGTCGGCGCGATGGCGCTGGCATCGGGGCTGTCGATCACGGCGCACCTCGGCGTGTTCGGCCCGATGGCACAGGCGTTCTCGGCGCTGATCGCGCTCGGCACCGCGCTCGTCGCCTCGCCGCTGCTGGCCTGGGCCACGCGCGGCAAGTACTACCTGGCGCGCGGCCCGTTGCATGCGGCGCGCAGCCAGGTGCTGTGGGCGCGGGTGGAAACGCCTTCCGACGTCGACCAGGGCGCGTACCGGCGCCTCACGCTGCAGCGCTGCGTGATCTGCGAACGCGAGTACGAAGGGCCGGACATGGCCCATTGCCCGGCCTACCAGGGGGCGATCTGCTCGCTCTGCTGCACGCTCGATGCGCGCTGCGGCGACCTCTGCAAGCCGCACGCGAGCCTTTCGGCGCAATGGTCGGCCGTGCTGCGCTGGCTGTTGCCCCGGCGCAGCTGGCGCTACCTCGACACGGGGCTCGGCCACTTCCTGCTGCTGATGCTCATCATCGTGCCGCTGCTGGCCGGCGTGTTCGGCGTGCTCTACCAGCAGGAACTGCGCGCGCTGGTGGACAGCAATGCCGCCGGCGCCAGCTCGGTCTCGCTTCGCGCCGGCTTCCTCAAGGCCTACATGGCGCTGCTCGTCATCGCCGGCATCGTCGCCTGGTGGCTGGTGCTCGCGCACCAGAGCCGGAAGGTGGCGCAGGAAGAATCGAACCGGCAGACGCACCTGCTGGTGCGCGAGATCGCGCTGCACCGCGAGACCGACCGCGCCCTCCAGGCGGCCACGCTCACGGCTGACCAGGCGCGTGAGGTGGCCGAGCGCGCCAAGCTCGCGGCCGACCATGCGAACCAGGCCAAGAGCCGCTACATCAGCGCCATCAGCCACGAATTGCGCACGCCGCTCAACAGCATCCTGGGCTATGCGCAGCTGATGGGCGAAGACCCCTCGGTGCCGCCGCACCGCCGGCAGGCCGTCGCCGTGATCAAGCGCGGCGGCGAGCATCTGTTGTCGTTGATCGAAGGCACGCTCGACATCGCCCACATCGAGGCCGGCAAGCTCACGCTGAACGCGCGGCCGATGCGGTTCGCCGAGGTCATGCAGGAGCTGGCGGACATGTTCGAACTGGAGGCGGCCGAGAAGGGGCTGGCGTTCCGCTTCGAGCCGGCGGGCGAGCTGCCCGCGCTGGTGCGCGCCGACGAGATGCGGGTGCGGCAGATCCTCATCAACCTGCTCGGCAACGCGATCAAGTTCACCAGCACCGGCCAGGTCACGCTGCGACTGCGCTACGCGCGCGAGTTCGCGGCCGTCGAGATCGAGGACACCGGTCCGGGCATGTCGGCCGCCGAGCTGGACATGATCTTCGAGCCTTTCGCGCGCGGCACCACGGGCGCGCCCGGTGCCGGGCTGGGCCTGACCATGGCCAAGATGCTCACCGACCTCATGGGCGGCGAGATGAAGGTGCACAGCACGCCGGGCCGCGGCTCGGTGTTCCGCCTGCGGCTGTTCCTGCCGCGCGTGCACGACGCGGCACCGCTTGCGGCGCCGGCGCCCGCGACCACGGCGCGCGTCCGCAGAGGCTACGAAGGCCCGCGCCGTCGCCTGCTGGTGGTCGACAACGAGGAGCCCGACCGCGAGTTGCTGAGCCAGGTCCTGTCGCCGCTCGGCTTCGAACTGCGCACGGCCGCGAGCGGCCACGACGCGCTCGACCTGATCGCGGCCGGCTACCGGCCCGACGCGATGTTCGTGGACCTCGCGATGCCGGGCATCGACGGCTGGGAAACCATCCGGCGCGCGCAGAAGCTGGGCCTGCCGGACACCGCGGTGGCCATCGTCTCCGCCAATGCGTTCGACAAGCGGCTGGACAACGACGTCGGCATCGGGCCCGAAGACTTCTTCGTGAAGCCGGTGCGCCACACCGAACTGCTCGACTGGCTGGAGCGGCGGCTGGCGCTGCGCTGGACCGAGCGCGCCGTCGCGTCGCCTCCCGCGCC
>SEGN01000449.1 GCA_004211245.1 Variovorax sp. | reverse complement strand
TCGAGCCTGCGCGGCAAGCCGCTGCCCAAGGGCTTCATCGCGTTCGGCGAAGTCGGTCTGGCCGGCGAGGTGCGCCCGGCCCCGCGCGGCCAGGAACGCCTGCGCGAAGCCGCCAAGCTGGGCTTCAGCGTGGCCGTGGTTCCCAAGGCCAACGCGCCCCGCAAGGGCGCGAAGGAGATCGAAGGCCTCACGATCCACGCGGTGGAGCGAATCGAGGAGGCGATGGACGTGGTGCGGCAGCTTCAGTGAGACCCTGATAATCCCGCGAATGAATCTGCGCAAGATCCTCGTCCCTCTCGGCGGACTTCTCATCGTCGGCCTGGCGTGGCGCGCCTACGGCTGGCCCGGCGTGGCCTTCGCCGCCGGCGCCATCGTGATGTTCCTGCTGATGCATTTCAACCGCACGATGCAGGTGCTCAAACGCGCCGCGAACCAGCCGATCGGCTACGTGGCGAGCTCGGTGATGCTGAACGCGAAGCTCAAGCCGGGCGTCACGTTGCTGCACGTGATCGCGATGACGCGGTCGCTCGGCGAGTTGCATTCGCCGAAGGACACGCAGCCGGAGCTGTACCGCTGGACGGACGGCGGCGGCTCGTGGGTCGATGCCGAATTCCATGACGGCAAGCTGCGGCAGTGGTCGTTGACGCGACCCGAGGCGGAAGACTCCGCCTACCAGCCGCCCGTTGCCTGAAGTCGTCTAGAACGGCGCGTCTTCAGTCTCTTCCGCCGCGACGGCGGTCGCTGGCGCCGCCGTGCCCAGCGCCATCTCCCCGCCCAGCGCTTCCAGCAGTTCCGGCACCAGTTGCCCGAGTTCGCCGGTGGCGATCGCGGCGTCGGCATCGAAGTTGTCTTCCTTGCCGCCCTTGATGGCGCTGGTGCTGTCGGTGCCTTCGATGAAGACGATCTTGCGCAGCTGCATGCCTTCGGTCAGCTCGAACGACACGCGGTCGTCCCAGGTCATGGCCAGGCGCGTCGGGCGCTTGCCGTCGGCGATGTGCTGGCGCACCTCCTCGATGTCGAGCGCGTGCTTGGCGTAGCGCACCACCGACTTCGATTCGTCGCTGGCCTTCAACTCGCACTCGCGGTCGATGCTGAAGCCGGCCGGCGGTTCCTGGGTCGACAACCAGTTCGACATGGCCGCGGCCGGCTCGACCTGCGTGGACAGCTGCGCCACCGCGAAACCGTCGAGCGCCTTGACCAGCGCCGTCACCACCTCGTCGGCGCGCGTGATGTTCGAGCAGTTGAGCACCAGCCGCCGTTCGACCGGGTCGATCCACACCGTGACCTTGGCCTGGCGCGTGAAGGCCATCGGCAGCAGCGCGTGCGCGATGTCTTCCTTCATTTCCTTTTTTTCCTTCTTGCCGGGCTTGCGGCCGGTGGTGGCCTCGATCTGCGCGCAGCGCTCGTCGAGCTGGCGGCGGATCACCGAGGCCGGAACGGCCTTGGACTCGATCATGAAGTCGAGCAGCCACTGGCCGCCGACCGATTCGACCAGCGGGCCATGCGCCGCGCCGCGCGGCTCGATCCAGCCCGCAGACTTCTCTTGCGAGGGTCCGCAGGGCACGAAGCGGTGGGCGTCGAGTGCGAGTTCGGCCTGCTCGAGCGTGGCAGACCATGAAGATTCGATGCGATAGACGATGACGTTCTTGAAGAAGGACAAAAGGACACTCTTTCCTGAAGCGATGGGCCGACGCGTGGAACGCGAAAACCTCCATTGTGGCCGCGCCGTAAAATCGCCGGCTCTCTCGAATCTCTTCCCTCAAAGGACACAAAATGAGCGCCCTCGTTCCCCCCGCGCCGTCGATGGCCGACCGTGACGGCAAGATCTGGATGGACGGCCAGCTGGTCGACTGGCGCGACGCCAAGATCCACGTGCTGACACACACGCTGCACTACGGCTGCGGCGCCTTCGAGGGCGTGCGGGCCTACAACACGGCCGACGGCACCGCGATCTTCCGGCTCGAGGAGCACACCGAGCGGCTCTTCAACAGCGCGAAGATCCTGCGCATGAAGATCCCGTTCTCCCAGCAGGAGGTGATGGAGGCCCAGAAGCAGGTGGTGCGCGAGAACAAGCTCGAGAGCTGCTACCTGCGCCCGCTCACCTGGATCGGTTCGCAGAAGCTCGGCGTCAGCCCCAAGGGCAACACCATCCATCTCATGGTCGCGGCCTGGGCGTGGGGAGCCTACCTCGGCGAGGAAGGCATGCGGCGCGGCATCCGCGTGAAGACCTCGAGCTACACGCGCCACCACGTCAACATCACGATGACGCAGGCCAAGGCGGTGAGCAACTACACCAACTCGATCCTGGCCAACATGGAAGCGCTGGACGACGGCTACGACGAGGCGCT
>SEGN01000082.1 GCA_004211245.1 Variovorax sp. | reverse complement strand
ATGTCTTCTGCCGCGGCGAGTGCATTGACCACGCTGCCCATCGTCTGCCTGGGGCTCTTCGCGATGTGCGCGCCGTGGCTGGGTCGCCGCCTCGGCACGGAGCGCACGCTGCTGGCCTGCATGGTGCTGATCACCGTGGGCACTGCGCTGCGCGGCCAGGGCCAGGTGCCCGTGCTCTTCCTGGCGTCGGCACTTGCCGGCGTCGGCATCGCGGTCAGCAACGTGCTGCTCTCGGCACTGATCAAACGCGAGTTCTCGCGCCACGGTGCCGCGATGATGGGTGGCTACACCATGGCGGTCTGCGGTGGTGCCGCGGCAGGCGCAGGATTCACGGTCCCGCTGGAGCACGCGCTCGGCATCGGCTGGACAGGCGCGCTGGCCATGTGGGCCGTGCCTGCGGCCATTGCCCTCCTGTTGTGGGCCCCACAGGCCTGGACAGTGCGTCCGCTGGCGAGCGAATCCGGCTTCGTGGTGCAGGGGTTGTGGCGCGATCCGCTGGCATGGCAGGTCACGCTCTACATGGGCTTGCAGTCCGCCCTGGCCTATTCGGTGATGGGCTGGCTGGCGCCGATTCTGCGGGAGCGCGGACTCTCGGCCGAGAACGCGGGCTTCGTGGTGTCGGTGTCGGTGCTGACGCAGGTCGCCACCTGTCTGGTCGTACCGGGGATGGCGCTGCGCAGGCAGCGCCAGGTCGGTCTTGCCGTCGGTTCCGCGCTGCTGACCATCGCGGCCATTCTGGCGTGCATGTTCGCGCCGCTGGGCGGGATCTGGGTCTGGGCCGTCGCGCTGGGCACGGCGCAGGGCAGCACCTTCGCGCTGGCCCTCACCCTCATCGTCATGCGTTCGCCGGATGCCGGCGTGGCCGCCAGGCTGTCGGGCATGGCGCAGGGTGTCGGCTACCTGATCGCTGCGGGCGGTCCCCTGCTGGTGGGGCTCCTGCGAGCGTGGACAGGATCGTTCGGGGCGTCGGCCTGGCTCTTCGGTGCCATCACGTCGGCGCTGGTGCTGGCGGGACTGGGTGCCGGCCGCAATCGGCTGGTCACCGCCACCACGGCACCGCGACCGCGTTGAGTTGAACCGAAGGGTTCCGGCTACTTCGGCCGCGGCCGCTTCAACGCGGCATCCGGACGGCTCAGCTTCCCCGCCCGCAGCTCGGCAACCGCACGGCTGACCGCACGTGCGATGTTGCGCGTTTCCTCCTGCACGTCGCTGTCCGCATCCAGCGTGTCGTGGCTCGTCGCATACGGCTCGTAATAGCCGATGTAGCGATCAAGACGCGCTTGCGTGCCGGCATCCACGAGCCCCATCCAGTCGAGCCAGTCGCACAGATTGCGCCGCAGGCTTTCGACGCCGGCGACGTCCCCATGCACCAGCACGCCATAGACACGGCCGTCGAGATGCTTGGGGAAATGCCAGCCTTCGCCCTCCAGCTCGAGGCGCTTGGCCTCCTCTGCCTTCTTGCCGTGGGTGCTCGTGGGATCCGGGTTGCCGCCGTCGGCGCATACCAGGCGGTCGATCATGAGCTTGAGTGGGCTCGTGGCCTGGTACCAGTGCGTGGGCGTGACCAGGATCACGCCGTGCGCCGCAACCCAGCGTTCGTAGATGTCGTTCATCCAGTCGCCGGTCTGGCGCAGGGAATGGTTGGGGTAGCAGCTGCAGGGCCAATGGCACAGCGGCATGGCTGTGGAAACGCAGCTCTTGCAGGGATGGATCTGTTTACCGTATTCGGAGGTGACCAGGCTCAAGTCCAGCACGTCGGCCTCGATGTCGTCGGCCACCAGGACCTCTCTCGCAAGCTCGGTCAGTCGCCATGACTTGGACATTTCGCCGGGGCAGGTGCCATCGTTTCGCGGGGACCCGTTGACAAGCAGAACCCTGGAGCGCGTCTCCGCCTTCCCCCATGCGGCCTGAGCGCGGTCGATGCGCTCCTTGGCTGCAAGCCAGTCGACGGAGAGGTCGTAGTCCGGATCCGCGTAGCCCGAGCCCGCCTTGCGTGTGACCGGTGCCTTGCGGCCCTCCTGATACGCCTCCCAGGCAACCACCTCGATGCGGCGCAGGGCGTCCGCTTCAGCTTGGAAGGCGGGGTCCTGGAACGATTGCATGAAGCGCTCATGGAACTGTGCGCGTTGCAGCGTGTCAGGCGCCTGGCCTTTTCGGATCGTCGGAGTCATGCTGCGAATGGTGCCGCCGGCGTCAGAGATCGGGGTACGGCACCCAAGCCGAGCGGCGGTAGGCGCCCGGCTACAGACGCGTCGCTCGGGCCTGCACCGGCGGCCACTGCCGCGGCGTGTGGCGCGATGCTCAATCGTGCGCCGGCTGGACGCCAGCGACCGGGGGCTGCAGGAGCGACAGGGTCAGTGCATCGCGCTCGCCGCCATAAAACCGGAGCAGAACCTCCCGGAAGATCGGCTCGCCGGGCGCGGCGGCATCGAAGAGGGTCATGCTCGAGCACACTTTCAGGTCGTCCGGCGAACCGAGGATTTCGTGAGCGGATCGTCCCTTTACGGCCAACAGCAGGCTGCAGCACTCGACCAGGCGTGCACCCAGTACCGGATGCTCGCGGTATGCGCGCGCCTCCAGCGCATTGAACAGGCCGTAGAAGCGCGCGGTCCTGCTGCGGCCGAGCGCTGCGAGCTGAGGGAACACGAACCAGATCCAGTGACTCGTCTTCTGGCCGCGTGCGAGTTCCGCGAGAACGTCCGCGTAGACCTCGGCCTGGGCGCGCAGGAAGAACTCGAAGTCGAACGGCTGCCGTGTCATGGCACCGGACGGGTCGCGTCGCTGCTGAAAGGCACTGTGGACATGGTGCGCGGAGGGTCGGGCTGGCGGTGCCCAAGTTTCGTCGTCGCGACCGCGGCCGCGTGTAGGTGAACGACGCAGTGCGGGCACTTCTGTCAGGGAGACCCAACGGGCACCTACACCTTCTTCACCCTGCAGCGATCAGCATTGCCGACCTTCATGGAGAAATGCGATGTCGACCACACCCGCCAAGGCCGACGCGCTCGCGCGCTACAGGGCAAAGCGCAACTTCGCCGTCACGGCGGAGCCGGCCGAGGGCGGTGAAGCCCATCCCGAGGCTCTGAGCTTCGTGGTGCAGAAGCACGCTGCCTCCCGCCTGCACTACGACTTCCGCCTCGAACTGGACGGCGTGATGGTGTCCTGGGCTGTTCCCAAGGGCCCCAGCTTCGACCCGAAGGAGAAGCGCATGGCGATCCACGTGGAGGATCACCCGATCTCGTATGCCTCGTTCGAGGGCACCATCCCGCCCAAACAGTACGGGGCAGGCACAGTCATCGTGTGGGACCGCGGCACGTGGGAGCCCGTGGGCGACGCGCGAGCCGGTCTCGCGGCGGGAAAGCTGGTGTTTCGACTGCACGGCGAGAAGCTCGAAGGACTTTGGGAGCTCGTCAAGATCGCCAAGGGCGGCGAACGCCAGGAGCCATGGATCCTGTTCAAGAAGAAGGACGAGTTCGTCCGCTCTCACGCCGAGTACGACGTCTTGGCGGCACTTCCGGACAGCGTGATCGCCAGGCCGATCAAGAAGGCGCGCCAGGGCGCCCGTGTCGCAAGGGGATCAGGCGCCGCAAAACCGGCCAGCGGGAGGCCACGCCCCGGTGCACCGAAGACGCCGCTTCCCGAAGTCATCAAGCCGCAGCTCGCCACCCTGGCCACGGGCATCCCTTCGAATGGCGAGTGGCTCTTCGAAATCAAGTTCGACGGCTACCGCATCATGTCGCGCTTCGAGCACGGCAATGTCAGCCTCGTCACCCGCGGCGGCCACGACTGGCAAGCCAGGATGCCTGGCCTGGTGGACGAACTTGCGACGCTCGGGCTGGAATCCACTGTTCTCGACGGCGAGATCGTGGTCCTCGGCGACAACGGCAATCCCGACTTCAACGCGCTGCAGAATGCCTTCGACCGCGGCAACGGCGCCGACCGCATCGTGTACTTCGTTTTCGATGCGCCGTTCTTTCAGGGCCATGACCTGCGCGAGGTCCCTCTTCGCGAGCGCCGCAATCTGCTGCAGTCGTTTTTCGCGGAGCGAGCCACCGAACACGTCCGCTTCAGTGCCGACTTCCCCGCGGACGCAGCGTCGATCCTGCGCTCCGCCTGCCAGATGCAGCTGGAAGGTGTCATTGCCAAGCGGGCGGACGCGGCGTATGTTTCCAGGCGCAGCGAAACCTGGCTCAAGCTCAAGTGCAAGCTCAGGCAGGAGTTCGTGGTCTGTGGTTACACGGAGCGCAGCGACAACGCGGCCCAGGTCGGCAGTCTGCTGTTGGGTGTCCACGACAAGGCCGGGCAACTCGTCTCGGCCGGAAGTGTCGGTACGGGATGGAGCGGCGATGAGGCGCGTGAACTGAAGCAAAAGCTCTTGCCGCTCGCCTGCGACAAGCCCCCCTTTGCCGCGGGCGCGTCGAAGCCCGGACGTTGGTCCAGGCGAAAGGCCGGCAGCGAACGGTGGGTCGAGCCCGTGCTGCTGTGCGAGGTGACGTTCGCCGAGTGGACCCCGGACGGGCAGATCCGGCACGCCGCCTTCCTGGGATTTCGGGACGACAAGCCCGCGCGGTCGATCACCCGCGAAGAACCGAAAGTGATAGCGGCACCTGTCGGGCCGGCGGCCAGGCCGGGAAAGCGGACCTCCTCGTCGAGAGCGGGTGGCGCCATCCAGGTCACCCATGCCGATCGCGTGATCGATGCGACGACCGGCATCACCAAGCTGGATCTGGTGCGCTACTACGAATCGGTGGCCGATTACGTCCTGCCCCATCTGAAGGGTCGGCCCTGTTCGCTCGTGCGCGGCCCGAACGGTGTCGCCGGGCAGCTCTTCTTCCAGAAGCATGGCGAGAAGATCGGCATACCCGGAATCACCGAGCTGTCGGAGAGTTTGTGGCCCGGCCACGCGTCCCTGCTGGAGGTGGCGAATCCCACCGCGCTTGCGGGTGCGGCGCAAATGAACGTGATCGAGTTCCACACCTGGAACTCGTCGATCAAGGCGATCGACAAGCCCGATCGCATGATCTTCGACCTCGACCCTGGGGACGGCACGACGTGGGAACACATTCAGGAGGCCGCAACGCTGGTACGCAGCATGCTCGACGCACTCGGACTGGCCTCCTGGCTCAAGACCAGCGGTGGCAAGGGGCTGCATGTGGTGGTGCCGCTGGCACCACGGTACGACTACGACACTGTCAAAGGCTTCTCGCAGGCGATCGTTCAGCATCTTGCCAAGACGATCCCTTCACGCTTTGTCGCAAAGAGCGGGCCGAGCAACCGGGTGGGGAAACTCTTCGTCGACTACCTGCGAAACGGACACGGCGCAACGACGGCGGCGGCATTCTCGGCGCGTGCCCGGCCCGGCATGGGCGTGTCGATGCCGGTGGCGTGGGAGGATCTTTCAGCACTCAAGAGCGGAAGCCAGTGGAACGTGCGCACGGCGCGCGATCATCTGTCGTTTCAGACAACCGACCCGTGGGGCGCGTACTGGAAGACCCGGCAGGGACTCGCGCAACCCATGAGACGGCTGGGGTACGGAAAGTAGTCCTTGCTGGGAAACCCACGCCGTCAGACGGCTGCCGCAGGCCGTTCGAAGACATGGAATTGCGGCAGGGCGTCGACCTCGGTGCGCGCCAGCTTGTGCAAGTCATAGGGCCGCAGGCAGGCCGCGGCTTCCTCGACAGGGCAGTTCAACCAGTCGTCGATCCAGCCGTCGCGCAGGAAAACGATGCGCCGTTCGCCCGGCTGTTCTTCCGACGGCAGCGTCAACAATGCGAAGCTCTCGACGCACTGTCCTTCCGGTGATCGCCAGGCATTCCACAGTCCCGCGAGTGCGAGGGGCGACGCGTCGGTGCGGGCCACCCGCACGACGCGGCTGTCGCTTTCGGCGTGGCGAAACAGGGCGTCCGCCAGCACGACGCAACGGTGGCCGCGCTTCCAGGGCTGATAGAAATCCCGCTCGGTCGCCGCGGTCTCGACCCGCGCCTCATAGGTCGCGGGGTAGTCCCGGGACCCGGCGAAAAGCGGGATCAGTCCCCAGCGGCCTCGCGCGACTTCGTAGCGCGCTGCAGGCCTTTGGCCTGCGCGATCTGGGCGAGGCCGGCGGACGAACACGCCGTCGTCCGCGGGCCGCAGCAACGCCGGATGGACAGTGAGGGCGCCGATCTGAAACATGGCCTCGTAGTGCGACGGATCGACCGCGGGCTGAAAGACGATCGTCATGCGTATTCCCTTGTCGCATCGCTTCGCCAGAATTTCGGGCGAGAAACATTTTGATGCAAATTGAGGAATTGCACAACGGACCCGACCCTGCGAGCAATGCGAAATCGGCGCAATCGCAGGCATTGCTGGATGCGCGTTCAGCCCACGGGGCCCTTCAAGTGCCGCGGTTGTCCAGATCCGTCAGCAACCCGGGAATCGTCATCAGCCGCAATGCCTCCACCGGCGTGACTTCCTGATCGCCAGCCAGGAAACGCATCTCGCAGTCACCGATCCTGATGTTGTCGCCATTCATCAGCGGCTGCGACTGGATGCGGGCACCGTTGACGAACGTGCCGTTGCGACTGTCCAGGTCGGTGATGGTGACGAAGGCGTCGTCCACAGTCACGACGGCGTGCAGCCGGCTGACCCGCTCCGAGTCGACCACCAGTTCGTTCACGATGGCCCGACCGATCCGGGTCTCGGGCTTCTGCAGGGGGACCAGCCTGGTCTTGCCCGGATGGGTCATCACGATCAGCTTGGGCATCGCGCGGTCGCCTGTCAGTCGTTCAGCGATTCGCCTTCGGAGCCGGCGAGTTCCACCGCATCGAGCCGCTTCTCGAGCTTCTTGCGTTTGGCGACTTCCCGTGCCAGCGCCCTGGTCACGTCCTCGAGGTCGTCGGCGCACTCCTGCACCTTTTCCTCGAGCGCTTCGTGTTTTTCGAGCGCCTGTTCCACATCGCCCGTGCGGGCTTCGGGTGGAATTTCCTGCTTGAGCACTTCGCTCATGACGAAGAGCTCCTGCGCGCCCGAATTCAGGCGCTGCTGCACGTCCTGCGTCTGGGCCAGTGCTTCCTCCAGCGGTGGGGGTGTCGTCGTGCGAATCGGTTTGGAAGCAGTCACGCTGCAGGTCCTAGGTAAGCCATCGGGCGTTGCCCGAAGATACTCCGACGGGGGCCGCCTGTCGCCGTCATTTAACAACAAGCCCGGCCAGCGCCGGATTCGGTGCCGGGGCCCGGGGTTTCATTTCGCGCAGGGTCTTGACAAGCAGCCGGGCGACCATGAGGTTGCGATGCAGCTTGCTGTCTGCCGGAACCACGTACCAGGGTGCGTGGTCGGTCGAGGTGGCGCCGAGCGCCCTGTCGTAGGCGCGCTGGTAGTCGTGCCATTTCTTGCGAACGGCCAGGTCGTCCAGCCTGAACTTCCATTGCTTGTCGGGTTCGTCGATGCGTGCCTGCAGGCGTTGGCGCTGCTCGTCGGCGCCGATGTGCAGCATGCACTTGACGACCACCGTGCCCGTCTCGACCAGCAGCCGTTCGAAATCATTGATCTGGGCATAGCGGCGCTTCGCGCCGGCCTTGTCGATCCAGCCTTCGACCACCGGCACCAGCACGTCCTCGTAGTGGCTCCGGTTCCATACGGCCAGCTCGCCGGCGCGCGGTACGACCGCATGGCAGCGCCAGAGAAAGTCGTGCGCGAGCTCGTCGGCCGATGGCGCCTTGAACGCGGCGACCCGCACGCCGAGCGGCGAGGTACGGGAAAAGACCCAGCGGATGGTGCCGTCCTTGCCGCTGGTGTCCATGCCCTGCAGAACCAGCAGCACCTTTCGCTGGCCTTCGGCGTGCAGCAGGTTCTGGAGTTCGTCGAGCTCGACCGCGAGCCGGTCGAGCCGCTCGCGCTGCGCGTCTTCGGAGCCGCTGAGAAACGGCGTCTCGCCGGGGTCGATGTCGGCGAGCTTGAACGCTTTGCCGACGCGGTAGTTGTTGAATTGGCTGGCCATGCGGCCGAGCTTATTCGGATTCGGGATCGAGCGATGCGCTCCAGCGGTCGTTCCAGTCGCCGCCGCTGCGGCGTGCGCCGTCCAGGTCGCGCCGGTCCCGCTTGGTCGGGCGACCCTGTTCGATGCTCAATGCCGGTTCGCTGCCCATGCGGCGTTGTTCACGCGCTTCGGCCTGGGCGGCGATGCTTTGCGCCGTCTCCTCGTACAGCTTCTGCGCGACTGGCGCCGGCCCACGCTGCGCGCTGACGCCCAGCACCGTCACGACCCGGGTCATGGCGCCGAGCCGTACGGCGACCTCGTCGCCCGCCTTGACCTCGCGCGAGGCCTTGGCGACCTCGCCGTTGACCTGAACGCGGTTCTTCCCGATTTCCTCGGCGGCCAGCGAACGGGTCTTGAAGAAGCGCACGGCCCAGAGCCACTTGTCGATGCGGAGTTTGTCCATCAGGGCGAATTGTCCAGCGGGAGGCGCACCGTGGCTGTCAGGCCGGCGGCACGTCGGCTGTCGGCCGAACGGTTGTCGAGCGCGATGCGGCCGCCGAGCGCCTGGACGATCTCCCGGCAGATGGCGAGCCCGAGGCCGGAACCGTTGGCAACGTCGCCTGCAGAGAATGGGGCAAACAGGCGCTGGCGCAATTCGGCCGATATTCCCGGCCCCTCATCGTGGATTTCGAGCCACGCCTCGCCGTCCTCCGCCCGCACGGACACCGCCAGCCGCGCGCCGGCCGGGCTGTGCTTGATGGCGTTGTGCAGCAGGTTTCGGGTCAGCTCCTGCAGCATCCAGCGGTGCGCCCGCACCGGCGCCGGACTGGCGTCGAAGTCGAAATCCAGTGCCTTGTCCGCCACCAGCGGCGACACGTCGAGCGCCACGTCACGCGCCACCGGGGCCCAGTCGAGCCGCTCGGACTCGGGTTGCTGGCGCAATTGCTCCACCTTCGCGAGCGACAGCATCTGGTTCGCCAGCAACGTTGCGCGTTCGACCGTCTGGCTGATCTCGCCGAGCGCCTGTTCGGGCGGCATGTCGCCGCGTCGCGCCGATTGAACCTGCGCCTTCAGCACGGCGAGCGGTGTGCGCAACTGGTGCGCACTGTCGCGCACGAAACGCTTCTGGTGGTCGAGCAGTCTCTGCAGCCGGCCCATCACCTCGGTGGTCGCGTCGATCAGCGGGCGGAGTTCGCGCGGCGCATCCGGGGCGTCGATTGGCCCGAGGTCGGCTTCGGAGCGCCCCGCCAGTTCTTCGCTGAGGCGGCGCACCGGGCGGGTGGCGCGCTGGACCACCCACACCACCAGCGCGGCGATCACCGCCATCAGCAACAACTGACGCCAGAGCGTGTCGACGAGGATGCGGCGTGCCAGCGCCTCGCGCAGCTCCAGGGTTTCGGCCACCTGCACCACCGCCATGCCGCGGCCCCGCTCGCTGGCCACCGGCTGCAGCAGCACCGCCACGCGCACCGGCTCGTTGCGGAAGCTGGCGTCGTAGAAGTCCACCAGCGCCGAATAGGCGGCGCGGTCCGGAATGCGACCGCGCCAGAACGGGAGCTCGGCAAAGCCCGAGACCATTTCGCCGGACAGGTCGGATACGCGGTAGTACATGTGGCTCTGGTTGTCGGCTTCGAAGGCTTCGAGCGCGGAGTAGGGCACCTTGGCCAGCAGCACGGCCAGATCGTCGTAGCCGACCACGTCGAGCTGTTCCCCGATGGTCTTGGCCGAGGCGAGCAAGGTGCGGTCGTAAGCCAGCGTGGCGGCGCCCAGGCTCTGACGGTAAAGGCTGACCGAGTTGATGACGATGAACACGCCGACCGGCCCGAGGATGCCGATCAGCAGCGTGCGGCGCAACGAGGCCCGCTGGCTCACATGTTCTTTCGTGGAACACCGCGGAACCGGCTCTGCCGGGCCGCTGGTGTCGCCCCCGGCGAGGGGGATGGCGAAGCGGGCACGAAGTCCCGCGCAGACTGGGGGAGAGTCATGTCTCTTCGCGAAGCAGGTAGCCTAGACCCCGCAACGTCATCAAGGTGGCGCCGGTACCCGTCAGCTTCTTGCGCAGCCGGTAGACCACGACCTCGACGGCTTCGTACTGCACATCCTTCTCGCCCGGAAACACCAGTTCGAAGAGCCTTTCCTTGGGCACCGCATGGCCCGGCTTCATCATCAGCGCCTTCAGCAGGGCGAGTTCGCGCGGCGTGAGTTCGAGGACGTTCGCGCGGTGGTAGATCGCGCCGCTCTCGACTTCGTAGCGCAGGCCGCCGACCTGCTGCGGATTCAGAACGTCGTCCGGCCCGGCGTTCTGCTGGCGTCGGCGCAGCGCGCGCAGGCGGGCCTCGAGCTCGTCCAGGTCGAACGGCTTGGGCAGGTAATCGTCGGCACCTGCGTTCAGGCCGACGATGCGGTCGCCGACGGTGCCGCGCGCGGTCAGCAGCAACACGGGGGTGCGCAGCCCTGCGGCGCGCGCCTGTGCCAGAACGCCGCCGGACAGCCAACTGACAGCGGGGCGGCGCATGATAGCGGGGTTCAGCTTCCGAACAGCTTCCTCGTCACTGGAGACAAACACATGCGTCGCGATACCTTTCTGAAGTCACTGGCGGCCCTCGCCGCGTCGGGCGCGTTGCCGATGTCGGCGTTCGCCGCCGCCGCCAACGTCAAGATGATGATCCCCGCCAACCCGGGCGGCGGCTGGGACACCACGGGCCGCGCACTCGGCAAGGCCCTGACCGATTCCAAGGCGGCCGAAACGGTCTCCTACGACAACAAGGGCGGCGCCGCCGGTGCGCTGGGCCTGGCCCAGTTCGTCAACGGTTCCAAGGGCGACGCCAACGCCCTCATGGTGATGGGCTCGGTCATGCTGGGCGGCATCATCACCGGCAAGCCGCCGGTCAAGCTCGAATCGGCCACGCCGATCGCGCGCATGACCACCGAATACAACGTGTTCGTGCTGCCGGCCAATTCGCCGATGAAGACCATGGCCGACGTGGTCGCCCAGCTCAAGAAGGACCCGGGCAGCGTCAAGTGGGGTGGTGGTTCGCGCGGCTCCACCGAGCACATCGCCGCGGCGATGATCGCGCAGAAGGTCGGCGCCGATCCTTCCAAGATCAACTACGTGGCGTTCCGCGGGGGCGGTGAGGCCACTGCCGCCATCCTGGGCGGCAATGTCACCGTCGGCGGCAGCGGCTACAGCGAGTTCGCGCCTTACATCGCCGACGGCAAGATGCGCGCCATCGCGGTCACGTCGGCGCAGCGCCTGCCGGGCATCAACGTGCCCACGCTCAAGGAGCAGGGCATCGACGTCGAGATCGGCAACTGGCGCGGCGTGTACGGCGCGCCCGGCATCACGCCCGAACAGCGCAAGGCGCTCACCGACATGGTGATGGCTGCGCTCAAGAGCCCGTCGTGGGCCGAGCAACTGAAGAAGAACGACTGGACGCCGGCCGTCCTGACGGGCGACGCCTTCGCGAAGTTCGTCGACGACGACTTCGCATCGCTGCGCGCGATCATGACCAAGTCCGGGATGGTCTAGATTCGGCTCGCCCCCAGTCTTCGCGCACTTCGTGTCGCTTCGCCAACCCCCTGCCGGGGGCAACACCAGCGGCCCGGCGAAGCCGGTTCCGCGGTGTTTCGCGAGGGGGGTCGCCCTTCGTATCCGGAGATAAAACGTGACAACAGACTCCCTTCAACCGCCGGCATCGCCGGCGGCCGTGCGAATGCAGACACTCGTCGGCGTCGGCGTACTGCTGGTCGGGCTCGGGCTCGCCTTCGGTGCGATCAGCATTCCTTCCGAAGCTGGCTATGGCGGCGTCGGTCCCAATTTCCTGCCGTGGGTGTGCGCGATCGTGCTCACCCTGTGCGGCGGCTGGATCATCTGGGAAGCGCGAAGCGGCGGCTTTCGCGAGATGGACCCGCCCGATGAAAGCGCCGACCCGGCTTATTGGTCGGGTTTCGTCTGGCTGTCGGCCGGTCTGCTGCTGAATGCGGCGCTGATCACCGTCATCGGGTTCATCCTGAGTTGCACGCTCTGCTACGTGCTCGCGGTCCAGGGCCTGCGCCGCGCCGCGGGTCAGGCCGCAGTCAACCAGCCGAAGACGTGGACCGTCGACCTCGTCACGGGCCTGCTGATCTCCGCGCCGGTGTACTGGATGTTCACCAAGTTCCTGGCCATCAGCCTGCCGGGTCTGACATCGACAGGGTGGCTCTGACATGGACATCTTCAACGCCTTGATGAGCGGCTTCGCGGCCGCGATCACCCCCGTCAACCTGCTGTGGTGCCTGTTCGGCTGTGCGCTCGGCACGGCGGTCGGCGTGCTGCCCGGCATCGGCCCTGCGGTGGCCGTGGCCATGCTGCTGCCGATCACCGCCAAGGTCGAGATCACCGCTTCGATGATCTTCTTCTCGGGCATCTACTACGGCGCCATGTATGGCGGCTCGACCACCTCGATCCTGCTGAACACGCCCGGGGAGACGGCCAGCATGGTGACCGCGATGGAGGGCAACAAGATGGCCAAGAGCGGCAGGGCGGGCGCCGCCCTCGCCACCGCGGCCATCGGCTCTTTCGTGGCCGGCACCATCGCCACGGTCATCGTCACGCTGTTTGCGCCGTTCGTCGCGGAATTTGCCGTCAAGCTCGGGCCGCCCGAGTACTTCATGCTGATGCTGCTGGCTTTCACCACGGTGAGCGCGGTGCTCGGCAAGAGCACGCTGCGCGGCATGACCGCGCTGTTCGTGGGCCTCGCGGCCGGGTGTGTGGGCCTCGACCAGATTTCGGGCCAGGGTCGCTATACGGGTGGCGTGCCTGAACTGCTCGACGGCATCGAGATCGTGCTCGTCGCGGTCGGCCTGTTCGCGGTGGCCGAGGTGATGTACGCGGTGCTCTACGAGGGCAAGGTCGTCGAGGGGCAGAACAAGCTCAGCCGCGTGCACATGACCAAGCGCGACTGGAAGCGCTCGATCCCGGCCTGGCTGCGCGGCACGGCCATCGGCACGCCGTTCGGCTGCATCCCCGCCGGTGGTACCGAGATCCCGACCTTCCTGAGCTACGCGATGGAAAAGAAGCTCGTGAAGGACCCGCAGGACAAGGCGGAGTTCGGCACCCGAGGCGCGATCGAAGGCGTGGCGGGCCCGGAAGCCGCCAACAACGCCACCGTGACGGCCGCCCTGATTCCGCTGCTGACGCTCGGCATCCCGACCAGCAACACCACGGCGATCCTGCTCGGCGCTTTCCAGAACTATGGCATCCAGCCCGGACCGCAGCTGTTCACGACCTCGGCCGCGCTGGTCTGGGCGCTCATCGCCTCGCTCTACATCGGCAACGTGATGCTGCTGGTGCTCAACCTGCCGATGGTCGGCCTCTGGGTCAAGCTGCTGAAGATCCCGAAGCCGCAGCTCTATGCCGGCATCCTGATCTTCGCGACGGTGGGCGCCTACGGCATGCGCCAGAGCGCGTTCGACCTGTTCCTGCTCTACGGCATCGGCCTGCTCGGCGTGGTGATGCGGCGCTTCGACTTCCCGACCGCACCCGTGGTGGTCGGCATGATCCTCGGGCCGCTGGCCGAAGCGCAGTTGCGCAACGCGATGTCGATCGGCGAGGGCAGCGCGGTGGTGTTCTTCCAGCGGCCGATGTCGCTGGCGTTGATCATCATCGTGCTGGCCGTGCTGATCCTGCCGCGAGTCGCCAAGCGCATGAGCGAGCGCAAGCGGCTGCGTCTTGCGCAGCTCGACGCCTGAACCGGGGGATGGGGACGCCTGAACTCCGCATCGACGGCGGCGTTGCCCGCATCACGTTGCGCCGACCCGAGCAGGCCAACCGGCTCGAGCCGGACGACCTGGCGGCGCTGGCCGGCCATATCGCCGCCGTGAACAAAACGCCCGAGGTGCTCGTGCTGGTGCTGCAATCGGCGGGAAAGTATTTCTGCAGCGGCTACGACATCTCGAAGATCGACGGCCCGGGCAGCGTCGGGTTCGAAGAGGTCGTCAATATGCTGGAAGACTGCCGGCCGGCGACCGTGGCGGTGCTGCAGGGCAGCGTGTACGGCGGCGCGACCGACATGGCGCTGGCGTGCGACTTCCGGCTCGGCGCGCAGGGCATCGACATGTTCATGCCGGCCGCGCGGCTCGGTCTGCACTTCTACCCGCGCGGGCTGGAGCGCTATGTGTCTCGTCTCGGGCTGGACCAGGCCAAGCGCCTCTTTCTCACCGCGGAACGCATCGATGCCAACGAGATGAAGGCGATCGGCTTCCTCACCC
>SEGN01000448.1 GCA_004211245.1 Variovorax sp. | reverse complement strand
GTGTTCCAGAACTACCGCGAGGCGATGTTCCCGTGGATGCGCACCATCGACAACATCGCCTACCCGCTCAAGCTGGAGGGCAAGTCGAAGGCCGAGGTCGACCGCCGCATGGCGGAACTGGTGGCGAGCTTCGACGTCAAGTTCGACCTGAACCGCTACCCCTACGAACTCTCGGGCGGGCAGCAGCAGACGGCGTCGATCATGCGCGCGCTCGCACCCAACCCCGCGGTGCTGTTCCTCGACGAGCCGTTCTCCGCGCTCGACTTCGAGATGACGCTGTTCATCCGCGAGAAGCTGCAGGAGGTGTTCATGCAGACCGGCACCACCATGCTGCTGGTGTCGCACGACCTCGAGGAAGCGGTTTACCTGGCCGACCAGGTGTTGCTGCTGACCAAGCGCCCGACCGGGGTGGCCGAGATCCTCAACTACGCCGACGCGCGCCCGCGCACGCTCGACACGCTGAGCTCCGACAGCTTCATTGCGATGAAGAAGCTGAGCCTGGAGATCTTTCAGCGGGAAGTCAGGCGATGACGCCGGCGCAGACCGAGGCCTACGTCGACGCGGCCGCGGCTGCGCTCGGCCTGAAGCTGCGGCCCGATCACCGGCCGGGCGTGCTGCGCTACTTCGCGCTCGCGGCCGAGATGGCCGCCTTGGTCGAGGCGGTGCCGCTCGAGCCGCACGCCGAGTCGGCGGTCGTGTTCATGCCGGTGTCGCCGGCGGAGCCGCACGCATGAACGCCGGTGACCTGCTGCTGAAGGATGCGTCGGCAATGGCCGAGGCGGTGCGCGGCAACGCGGTGAGCGCGGTCGCACTCGTGCAGGCCAGCCTCGATCGCATCGCTGCCACGGACAAGCGCGTCAACGCGTTCACCGACGTGCTGCGCGAGCGCGCGCTGCGCCGCGCCGGCCAGGTCGATGCATCGCTCGCGTCCGACAGCGCCGCACGCACGCGTGCGCTGCCGCTGCTCGGCGTGCCGTTCGCGGTCAAGAACCTGTTCGACATCGCCGGCCTGCAGACGCTCGCCGGCTCGAAGATCGAACGCGACAGCACGCCGATGCGCGACGACGCGGCCCTGGTGCGGCGGCTCGAGAGCGCGGGCGCGGTGCTGGTCGGCGCGCTCAACATGGACGAGTACGCCTACGGCTTCACCACCGAGAACAGCCACGTCGGCGCCTGCCACAACCCGCACGACCTGACGCGCATCGCGGGCGGCTCGTCGGGCGGCTCGGGTGCGGCGGTCGCGGCCGGCCAGGTGCCGCTCACGCTCGGCTCCGACACCAACGGGTCGATCCGCGTGCCGGCCTCGCTCTGCGGCATCTTCGGGCTCAAGCCGACCTTCGGGCGCCTGCCGCGCACGGGCAGCTACCCATTCATTTCCAGCCTCGACCATCTCGGGCCGTTCGCACGTTCTGCGCGCGACCTCGCGCTCGCCTACGACGCGATGCAGGGCCCGGAGGCGGGCGGCGGTGCGCACGACCCCGGCTGCGCGCAACGCGCGGTGGAGCCGACGGTGCCGCAGCTCGCGCACGGCATCGGGGGCTTGCGCATCGGGGTGCTCGGCGGCTACTTCCGCCAGCGTGCAGACGCCGACGCGTTGAGCGCGGTCGACCGCGTGGCGGAGGCGCTCGGAGCACGCAAGCTGGTCGAGCTGCCGATGGTCGAGGCCGGCCGTGCTGCGGCGTTCCTCATCACGAACTCCGAAGGCGCGGCATTGCACCTGGCCGACCTGCGCAAGCGCCCGCAAGACTTCGAACCCCTCTCGCGCGACCGCTTCCTGGCCGGTGCCTTGATACCCGCCGCCTGGGTGGCACGCGCGCAGCGTTTGCGTCGCCAGTACGCAGAGCGCGTGGCCCGGCTGTTCGAGCGCTTCGACATCCTGCTCGCGCCATCCACGCCCTGCGCCGCCACGCCGATCGGCGCCGAGTGGTTCGAGATCAACGGCCACCGCCTGCCGGTGCGCCCCAACATGGGCGTGCTCACGCAACCGATCTCGTGCATCGGCCTGCCGGTGTGCGGCGTGCCGGTGTGGGGTGCGCACGCGAGCCTGCCGATCGGTGTGCAGGTGATCGGTGCGCCGTGGCGTGAAGACCTGGTGTTGCGGGTTGCCGCGGCACTCGAAAGCGCTGGAGTGGTGCAGTCGCCTGTTGCTTCGCTATGAATTCGAACTCCCCGGGGCGGGCCCACGCCGACGGCGTACTCCCCTCCGCGAATGTCCCCCGGCCTGCGGCCTCCTCCTTTATTTCGCTGCGGGGAGCACGCCGTCGGCGTGAGCCATCAGAGCCGTGGTTCAGCGACGAAGAAGGCGGAGCGGTTCCCGTGGCCTCGGCACGCGCCCTGAATCGACACACACCAAACCAATGACCCCCGAGATCAACCT
>SEGN01000447.1 GCA_004211245.1 Variovorax sp. | reverse complement strand
TCGGTGACGGGCAGCGCGTCCATGTCGGCACGCAGGCCGATGGCCCGGCTGCTGGTGCCGTTCTTCACGATGCCGATCACGCCGGTGGTGGCCAGGCCCCGGTGGATCGGAATGCCCCATTCGGTGAGCTTGGCGGCCACCACGTCGGCGGTGCGCACTTCCTGGAAACAGAGCTCCGGGTGGGCATGGATGTCGCGCCGGATCGAGGCAATGCCGGCCGCCTGCGTGACGAGGGAATCGATGAGTTTCATAAGAGAAGTGTTGCACACCCCCAGTCTTCGCGCACTGAGCGTCGCTCCGCCAACCCCCTTGCAGGGGGCAACGCCAGCGGACCGGCAAAGCCGGCTCCGCGGCGTCTCCCGACAAAGCCTCAGCGCCCGATTTCTCTCAGGTAGGCGGCACGGGCGGCCAGGGCGGTGTCGGTGAAATCGGTGAACACGCCGTCCACGCCGAGCCGGTAGAAGGCGAGGTACTCGTTCTTCGGATCGCCTTGGTAGTCCGACGCGAGCCGCCGGCCCTCGTTGCGGAAGGTGAACGGGTGCACGAACAATCCGGCCTTGTGGGCGTCGGCAACCAGCGTGGTGGGCTTCAGCGAAGTGGCGTCGGCATCGTTGACCTTGCCGTCCTTGTTCAGGTCGACCACCTTGCCGTCCGCACCGACCGTGCCCTGCACGCTGACGATGTAGCGCTTCCACGGCCCGATGCCGTCGGCATAGGTCTTGATCTCGGCCAGGCCGGCCGGCGTGACCATGACGTCGAAGTTGCGCCTGTCGCCGGCCTTCGTCCATTCGTAGGGGCGGTCGACCGGCACGGCATAGGTCATGGCGCCGGTCTTCATGTCGATGCCGTCGCCGTCGATCAGCTGGATCAGCCTTGTCTTCAGCCCCTTGCCCTTCATGTACCTGAGGCTGCCGGGCTCGAACGACTGCACGAAGACCGGCGCGGTCTTGCTGTTGAGGCCGGCCTTCTCGATCATGGCGACGACCTTGTCCTCCATCGGCAGGCCCAGGTCGCGGAAAAAGGTCGGGTTCTTGGTTTCGGGGTAGATCGCGATGGTCCGGCCGCTGGCCTTCGACTGCGCGGCCTGCAGGTCGAGCACCTCCTGGAAGGTCGGGATCCGGAAGCGGCCGTTGAACTGCTGCGGCCGTTCGGCGTCGGTGCTGATCGCACCCAGCGTCCTGATTTCGGCCAGCGTGAAATCCTGGCTGAACCAGCCGGTCTGCGTTTCGCCGTCGACCTGCATCGTCTTCCTGCGCGACGCGAATTCGGGATGCTTCGCCACGTCGGTGCTGAGGGCGAGATTCGGGTCGTGCCGGGTGATGGGCACGCCGTCCTTCGTCATCACGATGTCCATCTCGATGACATCCGCGCCGAGTTCGATCGCGCGGGCATAGGCTTCCAGCGTCTCCTCAGGCAGGTAGCCCGAGGCGCCGCGGTGCGCCACCACCAGGGGCGGCTGTCCGTCCAGCGTGCGCAGAGGCCGGGGATTCGTGCCGGGCAGGCTGCAGGCGGCGAGCGCGAGCGCCGCGACGGCAGAAAGCGCGATGGCCGCAGGGCGGCCGAAAGATGCGGTCATGTGTATTTCCCTCCAGTGAAAACGAAAGCCTACCCTGCCGGCATGACGGTTCTCCGGGACAATGAACCCATGTCACACGTTCTTTCCAGCCGCAGCCTCAGCTTCGCGCAGACCCTGGTGCGCATGAACACGGTCAGTGCCAACAGCAACCTCGAGCTGATCGATTTCGTGCGCGACCACCTGGCCGGGCTCGGCGTGCGCAGCCGCATCACGCGCAGCGCGGACAAGAAGAAGGCCAACCTGTTCGCCACGCTCGGCGCGGGCAAGCCGGCCGGCGTGATCGTCTCCGGTCACACCGACACGGTGCCGTGGGACGGGCAGGAGTGGAGCGTCGACCCGCTGTCGGCCATCGTGCAGGCCTGGCCCGGGGCCGAGACGGCCGACGGCGAGATCGAGCGCCCCGTGCCACGCCTCTACGGCCGCGGTTCGGCGGACATGAAGAGCTTCATTGCCATCGCGGTGGCCAACGCGGAGTTGTTCCTCGAGAGTGCATCGCCGTTCGCGCGCATTCGTCGCTCACGCCGCAGTCGGTGAATGCGATCGAGTTGGCCGCGCGCGTGGTCGGCAAGGTGCGCGACATGGGCGAAGGCTTCGAGCAGAACGAGGCTCGCTACGAGGGCTTCGACGTGCCGTTCAGCACCACCAGCGTGGGCCAGTTCCACGGCGGTATCGCCGACAACGTGGTGCCGCGCGATGCGGAGTTCCGCTACGAATTCCGCAATCTGCCGACGGCCGATGCGGTGGCGATGCAAAAGGAGGTGGTGGCGTACGCGGCACGCCTGGAGCCGGCCATGAAGAAGGTGGCGCCCGAGGCGGGGTTCAAGTTCGAGACGATCTGCGAGGTGCCGAGCTTCCTGGGCGCGCCCGGCGACGCCGTGACGCGGCTGGCGCAGCGCCTGTCGGGCGAGTCGAGGGTGACGCAGGTGGCATTCGGCACCGAAGCGGGGATCTTCAAGAACGCCGGCATTCCCACGGTGGTGTGCGGCCCGGGCAGCATCGAGCAGGCCCACCAGCCCGACGAGTTCGTGACGCTCGATCAGCTCGCGCGTTGCGAGCTGTTCCTGCAAGGCCTGGCCAGCGCGCCCCACATCGGCTGATGAAACGCATCGCGCTGGGCCTGCTGTGCGGCGCGGCGCTGCTCTACGCGCTGGCC
>SEGN01000446.1 GCA_004211245.1 Variovorax sp. | reverse complement strand
GTCTGGTGCTCGAAGCGCTCGGCATCCCGGTCGAGGTCCATCACCACGAAGTGGCCAATGCCGGACAGATGGAGCTCGGCACCAAGTTCAGCACGCTGATCCAGCGCGCCGACTGGGTCCAGCTGCAGAAGTACGTGATCCACAACGTGGCCCATGCCTACGGCAAGACGGCGACCTTCATGCCCAAGCCGATCGTCGGCGACAACGGCTCCGGCATGCACGTGCACCAGTCGGTCTGGAAGGACGGCAAGAACCTGTTCGCCGGCGACGGCTATGCCGGCCTCTCGGAATTCGCGCTGCACTACATCGGCGGCATCATCAAGCACGCTCGTGCCCTGAATGCCATCACGAACCCCGGCACGAACAGCTACAAGCGCCTGGTGCCCGGCTTCGAGGCCCCGGTGAAGCTGGCCTACTCGGCCAAGAACCGCTCGGCCTCGATCCGCATCCCGTTCGTTGCGAATCCGAAGGGCCGTCGCGTGGAAGCGCGCTTCCCCGATCCGCTGATGAACCCGTACCTCGGTTTTGCCGCGTTGCTGATGGCCGGCCTCGACGGCGTCGAGAACAAGATCGATCCGGGCGAAGCCGCGAGCAAGGACCTCTACCACCTGCCGCCGGAAGAAGACGCGCTGATCCCGACCGTCTGCCACAGCCTGGACCAGGCGCTCGAGTACCTCGACAAGGACCGTGCGTTCCTGACCAAGGGCGGCGTGTTCACCGACTCGTACATCGATGCCTACATCGACCTGAAGATGCAGGAAGTCACGCGCTTCCGCATGGCGACCCACCCGGTCGAGTTCGACATGTACTACTCGCTCTGATCGGTTTTCGCGCTCGACGCGTAAAAGGGACGGCGCATGCCGTCCCTTTTTCTTTGGGCGGGAACATCCGGCTGGCACCGGCATCGAATTGCACGAAAATGCCGGCTTGCGCGCACTTCTCTCCATCACCATGAAGATTCATTCCTTGCTGCTGCCTCTGGCCCTGCTGGCCGCTGCGCCGTCCTTCGCGCAGGAGCGCGTCTGGCGCTGCGGCAACGAGTACACCAACAACGCGACCGATGCACAGAAGCGCGGCTGCAAGATCATGGAAGGTGGCAATGTCACCGTCGTGCAAGGGAGCGCACGCGCAGCCCCGGTGCCGTCTGGCGGCGGATCGGGTGGCAGCAGCGCGGCGAAGGCGCCGCCCGGCAGCCCGCGCGTCGAGGGCGCCGACCAGCGCGCGCGCGATGGCGAAGCCCGATCGGTGCTGCAGAACGAATTGCGCAAGGCCGAAGCGCGCCATGCCGAGCTCCTCAAGGAATACAACAACGGCGAGCCGGAGAAGCAGGGCAGCGAGGGCCGCAACTACCAGAAGTACCTCGACCGCGTGGCCGAGATGAAAGCCGAGATTGCTCGCAACGAAAGCGACATTGCCGGCATCCGCCGCGAGATCGGCCGGCTGCCTGCGGGCGTCGCCCAGTAGTCCATGGCCTTCGGCAAGGCTGTCGCCACCAACAAGCGCTTTCAGCCTTTCGACCTGCTTGCCACGCTGATCGCCGTGCTGCGCACCGATGGCGCGGTGCTGTTCGCCAATGCGGCACTCGAGGATGCGCTCGGCACCTCTCGCCGCACCCTCGAGGGCTCGCAGTTCGGCGCATGCTTTCATGAGCCGGCGGTACTGCGCACGGCGATCGAGGGCGCACGCAGCCACGACTTCGCGACGCTGCGCTACGAAGCGTTCCTGCGCCGCGTCAACCACGAACTCATGCCGGTGCAGGTGACGCTGGCGCAAACCGACAAGCCGGGCGAGCTCATCGTGGAGATGTCACCGCTCGAGAACCAGGTGCGTCAGGACCGCGAGGAGCGACTGCTCGATCAGGCGCAGGCCAACAAGGAACTGATCCGCAATCTCGCCCACGAGATCAAGAACCCGCTCGGCGGCATCCGCGGCGCTGCGCAGCTGTTGCAGATGGAGGTCGAGTCGCGCGACCTGATCGAATACACGCAGGTCATCATCCACGAGGCCGATCGGCTGCAGACACTGGTCGATCGCCTGCTGGCGCCGCACCGGCGGCCGCACGTGGTGGGCGACGTCAACATTCACGAGGTGTGCGAGCGGGTGCGCTCGGTCATCCTGGCGGAGTTTCCGCGCGACCTGCACATCGAGCGCGACTTCGACGTGTCGATTCCCGAGTTTCGCGGCGATCGCGAGCAGCTGATCCAGGCCACGCTCAACATCGTCCACAACGCGGCGCAGGCGCTGGCCGAACGGCGCGCCGCGGGCGATGCGCAAATCACCTTCAAAACCCGCGTGGCGCGTCAGGTCATCTTCAACAAGCAGTGGTATCGACTGGCACTGGAATTGCATGTCATTGACAATGGACCGGGTGTGCCGGACACGATCAA
>SEGN01000081.1 GCA_004211245.1 Variovorax sp. | reverse complement strand
CGAACCAACCTGCGCTTCGGCTGCCAGATCCTGCGGCACTACCTGAACCGCGAGAACGGCGATCTGTTCCTGACGCTGGGCCGCTACAACGGCAGCCGCGGCAAGGCGCCGTATCCGAATGCGGTGTTCGCCAACCAGCGCTTCTACGTGTTCAACGACCGTTCTTCAGCCGCCTGACGCTTTCACGCGCGTGACCATGACCTGGTCGATGCGGTGGCTGTCGACGTCCATCACCTCGAAGGTGTAGCCATTCGACACCACGCGGTCGGTGCGGCGCGGCACGCGGCGCAGCATCACCATCAGGAAGCCCGCGAGCGTCTCGTACTCCTCGGCATGCGGCAATTGCTCGATGTCGAGCGCGCGTTGCACGTCCTGGATCGGGGTGACGCCGTCGATCAGCCAGGAGTTCTCGTCGCGCTGGACGATTTGCGGCTCCTCGTCGAGCCCGCTCACGAGGTCGCCCATGACCGTACTCATCACGTCGTTGAGCGTGATGACGCCGACCACCAGGCTGTATTCGTTCACGATGATCGCGAAGTCTTCGTGCGCCTGTTGGAACTGCTCCAGCACCTCGGTCAGCGAGAGGCGGTCGGGGATGACCAGCGCCTTGTGCAGCGGCACCCCCTGGTCGAGCGCCAGCGGCTGACCGCTCAGCACGCGCTGGAACATGTCCTTCGCATCGACGTAGCCGAGCACGTGATCGATGTCGCCATCGCACACGGGGTAGGCCGAGAACGGCTCGGCCACGATGCGCGCGCGCAGTTCCGATTCGGGGTCATCCTTCTGAAACCAGGCAATGCGGTCGCGCGAGGTCATGACGCTGCTGACCAGCCGCGTGTCGAGTTCGAACACGTTGGCGATGACCTGCTGCTCGCGCACCGCCAGCACGCCGGCGCGGGCGCCTGCCTCGGTCATCGCCAGGATGTCGGCGGAGGTGATCTTGTCCACGCGTTGCAGCGGAATGCCGAGCAGCTTGAACAGCGCGTCCGTGCTCCTGGTGAAGAACCACACCAGCGGCTTGAAGGTGGTGATCAGCACGTTCATCGGGCCGACCATGCGCACAGCCAGCCGTTCCGGATCGCTCATGCCCAGCCGTTTGGGGAAAAGGTCGGCGAACACCAGGAACAGCGAAATCACGAGCACGAAAGAGCCTGCAAAGGCCCAGCCCTTCGCGGCGTCCGGACTGAGCCACAGGTCGAAAAGGCGCAGGAACCATGGCGAGAACGCGCCTTCGCCCACCACGCCGCCGAGGATGGCAACCGCATTCAATCCGATCTGCACCACGGTGAAGTAGTGTCCGGGCTGCTCCTGGATGCGCAGCACCTTTTCGGCGCGGGCGTCGCCTTCGTCGGCCATCTGGCGCAGTCGCAGCCGGCGCGAAGCCGCGAGCGAGATCTCGGCAAGGGAAAAGAAGGCGCTCGCCGCGATCAGCAGGGCGATGACGAGCAGGCTTTGGGTCAGGTTCATGGCACGGTCTTCACAGACCGCGATAGTGCCAGACTGTTGCGCGACTCCAGGCTACTGAACGAAGCCGATGCGGCTCTTGCTGCCCGCCGCGCGCGGCAGGTCGTCCACGCGCACCTCGTCGCGCTGGGCCAGGCGGGCGTTGCCGAAACCGGTCATCAGCGCGCGGCGCATTTCGCGCGGCGCGAGCGTGGCCAGGTGGTCGAGCACGTCGTCCAGGGGCTCAGGGTCGAGCAGGCGGCCCCAGTCGTGGTCGCCGCGGATCGAGGTGTAGAGCTGGCGTGCGATCTGGCGCGCGGCTGCCGGCGAGGGCGCTTCGATCTCGAACACGTTCATGCGGTTCAGGATCGGTTCGGGAATGCTGCGCTCGTCATTGGCCGTGGTGATCCAGATCACCTGGCTGGCGTCGATCGGCACTTCGGCGAACTCGTCGATGAACGCGTGCGCCGTGTCGTGCTCCAGCAGGTTGTAGAGCGCGCCGAGCGGGTCGTACTGGCTGTCGGCGCCGGCCTTGTCGATCTCGTCGACCACCATCACCGGATTCGCGTACTGGCCATCGACCAGCGTCTCGAACACCTTGCCCGGTTTGGAACCTTTCCACTGCGAAGACGAGCCCGACAGCAGCCAGCCGGCGGTCATCGAGTTCATCGGCACCAGCGACATGCCCGTGCCGAGCAGTTCGGCCAGCTTCTTCGCGAAATGCGTCTTGCCGATGCCGGGCGGGCCGAGCAACAGCATGGGCGTGACCTCGAGTCCGTCACGGCTGTCCTGCGCCAGCGCCACATGGCGGCGGACATCGTCGAGCACCTCGGTGAAGTTGGGCAACTGGGCATACAGGCCGGCCATCTCCGGGATGCCGCTCGGCTTGACCTGGAACCGGTCGGGGCCGCGCTCGAGCATGCGCTCGTAGGTGGTGCGAAGGTGTTCGTGTTCCCGCTCGGGCAGCTTGGCGAGCTTGCGCTCGACATCGTGCGTCTGGAAAACGCTGCGCAGGTTGGCAACCGGCAGCTGAAAGCCTGGGGCGGCGGGGACGAGACTGCGGGAATCCATGGACACCTCCGGTTTCGAACACTTGGATACAGCATAAGCCGTGCCCAAAGTCAGCGGAGTTCCATCTTTTTGCGCTGAGGGTTTTATGCGACAGGCAAAGCGGACTTTTTACACGCCGCCGTGCGGGTGCGTGGGATCGACCCACAGCACGGTATCGGGCTTTTCGACCGGCTCGATGTCCAGGTTGATCGCCACCGCCTCGCCATCGCTGCGGCACAGCACGCACTGCAGCGCGTCGGTGGCGCTCGCGTTGATTTCCTGGTGCGGCACGAACGGCGGCACGTAGATGAAGTCTCCCGGCCCGGCCTCGGCCGTGAACTCGAGTTGTTCGCCCCAACGCATGCGCGCCCGACCGCTCACCACATAGATGACCGACTCGAGCGGTCCGTGGTGGTGGGCGCCGGTCTTCGCGTTGGCGTGGATCGTCACGGTGCCGGCCCACAGCTTCTGTGCTCCCACACGCGCGAAATTGATGGCCGCCTTGCGATCCATCCCCGGCGTCTGCGCCGTGTTCCCGTCGAGCTGACCGGCCGGGATCACCCGGACGCCGTCATGCTTCCAGTCCGACATCAGGCGGTCTTGCTGTTCACCACCTGCTGCAGTTCGCCCGACTCGTACATTTCCATCATGATGTCCGAGCCGCCGATGAACTCGCCGTTCACGTAGAGCTGCGGGATGGTCGGCCACTGGCTGTATTCCTTGATGCCCTGGCGGATGCCGTCGTCTTCCAGCACGTTCACGGTCTTGAGGGCGCGGGTGTCGACGCCGACGGCCTTCAGGATCTGGATGGCCCGGCCGGAGAAGCCGCACATCGGGAAGCTGGCATTGCCCTTCATGAAGAGCAGGATGTCGTTGGATTTGACGAGTTCGTCGATGCGTTGCTGGGCGTCGCTCATGGCTGGCTCCTGAAAAGGTGGGTTGGGCGGATTATTTCACCGTGCGCCGGATTCCGCCGGAGCAGCGTGCGATGCCGGCAAGGTCATCGCGGCTTTGAACGTCGGTGAAGCCCTGGGCGACGAGCAGCGCACGCACCGCCTCGGCCTGGTCGAAGCCGTGTTCCAGCAGCAACCAGCCGCCGTCCTTCAGGTGCCGCGGTGCGGCTTCGACGATGCGGCGCAGGTCGGCCAGGCCGTCCGGCCCGGATGCCAGCGCGGCGAGCGGCTCGTGGCGCAGGGCGGCCAGGTGCGCATCGTCCGCAGCGACGTAGGGCGGGTTCGAGACGATCAGGTCGTAGCCTGTGGCGGCACCGGCGAGCCAGTCGGCCTGGGCGAAGCGAACCGGCAGCCCCAGGCGCCGCGCGTTGGCGCGGGCCACTTCGAGCGCGTCGGCACTGGCGTCGACCGCTTCGATGGTCGCGTCCGGCCGCGCGTGCTGCAGCGCCAGCGCGATCGCACCGCTGCCGGTGCCCAGGTCGAGCAGGCGCGGGGCGTGGGTGTCGGGCACGAGCGCCAGCGCCCAATCGACCAGCGTTTCCGTGTCGGGCCGAGGCACGAGCACCCGCGGGTCGACCGCCAGCGTCAGGCCATGGAACTCCTTCTCTCCCAACAGGTACGCGGCCGGCTCGCCGCTGCCACGTCGAGCGCAGAGGGACTGGAATGCCTGCCAGGCGGCGTCGGGCAGCGCATCGGTGTCGTGCGCCAGCAGCCAGGCGCGCTCGTGGACCGGCCGCCCGAGTGCATGCAGCAGCAGCAGTTGGGCATCGAGCCGGTCGACGCCCAGTGCGGTGGCGGCCCGGAGCGCCTGGGCCAGGGTGGTCGACATCACGCGGGGAGCGCGGACGATTCCAGCTCCGCCAGTTGCTCGGCCTCGCGCGCCGACTGCAGTGCGTCGAGCACCTCGCCGAGATCGCCCTCCATGATCGCCAGCAGCTTGTAGAGCGTGAGGTTGATGCGGTGGTCGGTGAGCCGGCCCTGCGGAAAGTTGTACGTGCGAATACGGTCCGAACGGTCGCCGGTGCCGATCAGCCCCTTGCGTTCCGCCGCGTCTTTCGCCGCGCGTTCGCTGCGATCCTTCTCCTGGATGCGCGCCGACAGCACCTGCAGCGCCTTCGCCTTGTTGCGGTGCTGGCTGCGATCGTCCTGGCACTCGGCCACGATGCCGGTCGGGATGTGCGTGATGCGCACGGCCGAGTCGGTCTTGTTGATGTGCTGGCCGCCCGCGCCACTGGCGCGATAGGTGTCGATGCGCAGGTCGGCCGGGTTGATCTGCACGGCCACGGCCTCGTCGGGCTCGGCCAGCACGGCGACCGTGCACGCGCTGGTGTGGATGCGGCCCTGGGTCTCGGTGGCCGGCACGCGCTGCACGCGGTGGCCGCCCGATTCGAAGCGCAGCCGGCCGAACACGTTGTCGCCGACGACGCGGATCACCACCTCCTTGTAGCCGCCCAGCTCGCTCGGCGACTCGCTCACGATCTCGCAGCGCCAGGCCGCGCGTTCGCAGTAGCGCGTGTACATCCGCAGCAGGTCGCCGGCGAACAGGGCCGACTCGTCGCCGCCAGTGCCCGCGCGGATCTCGACGAACGCATTGCGCGCGTCGTCGGGGTCCTTGGGCAGCAGGAGGCGCTGCAGTTCGTCCTCCAGCTTCTGCAGCTCTTCCTCGGCCGACGCGATCTCCTCGCGCGCCATCTCGGCCATCTCGGGGTCGTTCAGCATGTCGCGGGCGCCTTGCAGGTCGGCCTCGCGTTGCCTGAAACGCATGTAGCGGCCCGCAATCTGCGTGACCTGGGCGTGCTCTTTCGACAAGGTCCGGTACTGGCCCATGTCGGCCATGATGTCTTCGCGCGAGAGCAGGAAATCGAGTTCGTCCAGGCGCTGGGCGTAGCGATCGAGTTGCTGACGGAGAAATGATTTCATCGAAGAAGGAAAGGTGAGCGAAGACGGGTGCCCGCCGGCACCGGCAGGTTGTGCGACGGACCGTCGTCGCTAACGCTCTTTGCGCAGGAACAGGCGCGAAATGGTCTGCGCCGTTTGTTCGCGCGCGGTGGCGTCGCCGGCATGCAGTTCGGCCATCGCACCGTGCAGCATCTTCTGCGTGAGGCCGCGCGACAGGGCTTCGAGCACGGTGTCGATGTCTTCGCCCTTGGCCAGCAGCTTGCGGGCGCGGGCGAGTTCCGCCGTGCGCCAGTCGTCGGCCTGCGCGTTGAGCTGCTGGATCAGCGGCACCGCGCCGCGCTGGTCGAGCCAGTGCATGAAGCTCTGCACGCCGGCATCGATGATCCCTTCGGCTTGCGCCACCGCGGCCTGGCGGCTGGCCTGGCCCTGCTGCACGACCTGGGCCAGGTCGTCGACGGTGTAGAGGTAGACGTCTTCCAGTGCCTTCACTTCGGGCTCGATGTCGCGCGGCACCGCCAGGTCGACCATGAACATCGGGCGGTGCTTGCGCTGTTTGAGCGCACGCTCGACCGCGCCCAGGCCGATCAGGGGCAGCGTGCTCGCGGTACAGCTCACCACGATGTCGAACTCGGCCAGCCGCGTCGGCAGTTCGGCCAGCCGCATCGATTTGCCGCCGAAGCGCGAGGCCAGCTTTTCGCCGCGCTCCAGCGTGCGGTTCGCGATCGTGATGGCCTTCGGATGGCGTGCGGCGAAGTGGGTGGCAGCGAGGTCGATCATTTCGCCGGCGCCGACGAACAGGATGCGCGTCTGCTGCAGGTCCTCGAACAACTGGGCCGCAAGTCGTACCGAGGCGGCGGCCATGCTGATCGAGTGCGCGCCGATCTCGGTCGCGGTGCGCACTTCCTTGGCCACCGCGAACGAGCGCTGGAACATCTGGTTGAGCGTGCTGCCGAGCGCACCGGCGGTCTCGGCGGCGCGGATCGCGTCCTTCATCTGGCCCAGGATCTGCGCCTCGCCGAGCACCATCGAGTCGAGCCCGCTGGCCACGCGGAACGCGTGCCGCGCCGCGCCGTCGTCGTGCAGCGCGTAGGCATGCGAGCGCAGCAGGGCGGGCGACACACCGCCGCTGCGCGCCAGCCAGTCGACCGTGTGGTCGAGCGCCATGTGGTCGGCCGCGCAGTAGATTTCGGTGCGGTTGCAGGTGGAGATGATGGCGGCTTCGACCTGCGGATGCCGGCTGTCGGCCGCGCCGAACGAGCTTCGCAGACTCTGCAGCGTGGGGGCGATCTGATCGAGCGCGAACGCGAAACGGCCGCGCAGGTCGAGCGGCGCGGTCGTGTGGTTCAACCCGAGGGCCCAGACTGACATCGCAGGATTATAAAATTTGCGGGCACCGTCCGGGCGCACCGCCGGCGATGACCTCCACAGTGCGGTGGAGCGGCTCCTTTTCCGACCCTGCGATGTCCGCATTCAACCTGTTCGATCACCTGCTGAATTTCGCCGCGCCGGCCTTCGGGGTTGCCGGCGTGCTCGCCTTGCTGGCCGGTTTCCTGCTGCCCGCGGCAGCGGGGGCGCCCGGCCGCTGGGCGCAGTTCGCGCTCAACTTCGTCGCGGGCCTGGTGGTGCTGGGCGCAGGACTCGTGTATTTCGGCCGCGACGGGATGATGCTGACGTATGCCGCGCTGGTCGTCGTGTGCGGCACCGGCCAGTGGTGGCTCGCCCGCGGCTGGAAGCGCTGAGCACCCTCAGTCCGATGCGGATGGCGCAGGCGGGCTTTCCTGCGGCGTTGCCATCGGCGTCGCGGCGCCCGGCGCCACCAGCATGGTCGGCACCGAGAGTGGCAGGCTTGCACCCTGCAACGCATCGAGCATCTCGAACAGCAGGTCGCTGCGCACCCCGCCGGCAAGACGGGGGCTCGCCACATAGGCGATGGCCTGAAAGATCAGCGCGCCGCCCTCCACACCTTCCAGCGTGACGCCGGGCGCCGGGCTCGCGAGCACGCCCGGATGGGCGCTGCAGGCGGCCAGCATCAGGTCGCGCACCTTCTTGGCATCGGTCGAGAGCGGCATCGGCAGGCGGATCAGCACACGCCCTTCGGCGTTGGCCAGCGTCATGTTGCGAACGGTCTTGGTGATGAACTCCGAGTTCGGCACGATCAGCGTGGAACGGTCACCCAGCTGGATTTCGGTGGCGCGCACGTTGATGCGGCGCACGTCCCCCTCGGTGGTGCCCAGCACCACCCAGTCGCCAACCTTCACCGGCCGCTCGGCCAGCAGGATCAGGCCCGAGATGAAGTTCTGCACGATCGCCTGCAGGCCGAAACCGATGCCCACCGAAAGCGCGCTCGCCACCCAGGCGATGCGGTTCACGCCGATGCCCAGTGCCGACATGGCGAAGGCCACGACGACGATGGTGCCTGCGTAGCCCAGCAGCGTGGTGATCGAGCTGCGCATCCCGGGCTCGAGCGCGGTCTCGGGCAGGTAGCTGTTTTCCAGCCAGCGTTTGAGCACGCGCAGCAGGATGAAGCCCACGATGAGCACCGCGGCGGCGCTGACGATGGCGCCCGGCACGAGCTGGAACTCGCCGATCTGCAGCCCGTTGCCGAACGTGCCGCTGCGCTGGAACACCTCGGCCGGGCTGGTGCCCAGCGGCGTGATCAGCGCGACCAGCATGTAGAAGAAGAGGGCTGTCCGGCCCAGGCCCGACAACACCACCGCCGCCTGGTCGAGCGTCGACGGCTCCAGGCCGAAGCTTTTCTGCAGTCGCTGGCCGAACGCGCTCTTCGACGACACCGTCGCCATGAAGAGGTCGTCGACGAACTTGAAAAGCACGTAGAAGGCCGCTGCGACGATGCCGCTCCAGGTGAGTTGCGACGCGAGAAAGCTCGCCATCGCCACGTAGCCGGCCACCACCAGCACCCAGATGGCGATCATCAGCACCGCGACGCAGGCCAGCAGGATGCCCACCCACATCGGTCGCTCGGCGGGCAGGTGCTCGCCGGCGGCGTCGGATTGGGCTTCTGCGCGCAACGGCTTCAGGCGCAGCAGCACGATGGCGATCAGCGCCGTAAGGGCCAGCGCGGTGAGCACGTGCGTGGCCACGACCGCCGCAAAACTCGCCTCGACCAGGGCGTTCAGCTGGGCCGGCGCCCACACCAGGGCTGCGACCAGCGCCACCAGCCACGGCATCGGCGCGAGACGCGATGCGACGGCTTCCGACATCGGCGGCAGCCGCCAAGACGGCCGGCCCGACGACAGCAGCGCACGGCCGAGCCCGACCACGAAGGCGATGAACACGAGCGACTGCACCAGCGCCAGCATCGCCTTGCGCGCCTGCGGCCCCCACACGCCATGCTGGTCGAGCACATAGAACGCCCCGTGCGCCGCGCCGGCGACCAGCAGCACGTTGGCGGCGACGATCGCGATCACCAGCAGCGAACGGCGCAGCCGCCCGGCCGGCAGGATGCGCGCGGCCAATCGTGCCAGCCCGTGCTCGGCCAGCCGGTTGCCCAGCAGGATGATGGCCAGCGCCGCGAGCAGCGTGCCGAGCACGGGCAGACGGTGCGCCGGCTCCTGCGCAACGGCCACGCTGGTTCTCAGCTCGGCGCCGAGTGCGGCCATGCGCCGGGTGTCGTCACTCCACGCGTCGCGCAAGTCGCGCCAGAACTCGGCGCCGACGGGCGAGGCAGCGCGCTCGGTCAGCTGTGCCTCGAACAGCGCGCGCCGCTGCGCCAGCAGCTCGCTGGCACGCTGCTGCGCGTCGACCGTGAGCAGCTTGGCCAGTCGGACATCGGCGTCGAGCGCATTGCGCTGCCGGGTCAGGACGGCGCGTTGGCGCGTGACGTCGGGGTCTTCCGTGGCCCCGGCCGCGGGGGGATTGCCGAGTTCACCAAGGCGCGCATTCAGGTCGGCCAGCGGGCCGCTGCGCGAGGCGACGAATTTTTCGCCCTGGCTCGCGATGTCGTTGATCTGCGCGAGCAGTCCGCGCACATTGGCGTTGCTCTCGACGGTGGAAGGAATCTTGTCGAGCCGCGCGCGCAGCACCGCGACGCTCGGCTCGGGCTCGAGGGCGGGCGCGGCGCTGTCGCCCTGCGCGAAGGCCGTGCCGCACAGCAATGCCGCCAGCAGCCAGGACGTGAGGCGTTGGGTCCAGGTCATGGCCCATTATGGGAGCCCGGCGGCGGCCCGCAGGATTCGCCGATCACCAGTTCCGACTGCAGCTCGACGCGCTCGCAAGGCAGCGTGGCCGGACTGTCCAGGCGCCGCAGCATGAGCCGCGCCGCGGCGCGGCCCACGCTCGGGAGGTCCACGCGCAGGCAGGTGAGCGGCGGGTTCGCAAACGCCATCATGTCGGTGGAGCCGATCGCGATCACCGAAAAGTCGTGCGGCACTTTCAGGTCGCGCTGGCGCAGCGTGCGCAGCGCGCCCGACAGCAGCCGCGTGCCCAGGCACACGAGCGCGGTCGGCGGCTGCGGCAAGTCGAGCAGGCGCTGCATGGCTTCGCCGCCGTCCTGCAACGGCGACTGCATGCGCGGGATGAAGCGCCGGTCCGCTGCGAGGCCGGCCTGCCGAAAGGCATCGTCATACCCGGCGGCACGTTCCCCGCCGGGGATGCGGTCCAGCGCCGGCGTGATCAGCGCGATGCGCCGGTGACCCAGGTTGAGCAGGTGCCGGGTGGCGAGCCGCAGCGCGTTGCGCCGCTCCAGGCAAACCCGGTCCATGCCCTCCACGTCGCGGTCGATCAGCACGAGCGGGAGCCGATTGCCCGCGTAGTGCGTGCTCATCGACACCTCCGGGTCGTAGGACGCGCTGATGATGACGCCGTCCAGCGCGCACCGCTGGAACGTGTCGAAGATCGTCTTTTCGCGCGAGACCTCGCCGTGCGCATCCGCCAGCAGCAGCATGCGGCCATGCAGCGACAGCTCGTGCTCCACGCCCGCGATGATGCTGGCGTACATCGGGTGGCGCATGTCGTTCACCAGCATGCCGATCGTGTTGCTGCGGCCCAGCCGCAGGCCGCGCGCCTGCGCATTCGGTTGATAGCCGAGGCGGCGTGCGGCGTCGGTGACTTTGGCGCGCAACGCCGGGCTGACGTGCTTGCTGCCATTGAGCGCGCGCGACACCGATCCGGGGGTGACGCCGGCTGCGCGGGCCACATCGACCACGGAGACGCTCTTGACCATCGGCTGCAAATTTTTCAGGTTTTCGGAAAAGGATTGTAGGGAAGCCAGCATTGGGAAGCGAGCGGTGCGCCACCGAAGATGCAGGAAACGTTTTCTGTTCTTCCCCTTTGTTGCTGGAGCTCCCCATGGCCCGACTTCCCTTTATCGATCCGAACGACGTCCCCGGTGCGCTGGGCGACCTGCTGCGGTCGCGTCCGCCGCTCGATCTGTACCGCGTGCTGCCGCACGCCCCCGAGGTGGCTGAAGGCTTTCTCGCGCTGGGCGGTGCGATCCTGCGCCGTGCATCGCTGC
>SEGN01000445.1 GCA_004211245.1 Variovorax sp. | reverse complement strand
GACTTGCTGCGCGTGACGGTGAAGCCGAGCGCCTTGAGCTCGTCTTCGAGGTACTTGCCGGCCGCGGCCATGCCCTCGGCGTCGCCGGTGCCCGTTTCGATGTTGACGAGCTTCTCGAGCGTCTTGATCACGGCGGGCTGCTCGGCCGTGGCGGCATCGAACAGCGCGTTGTCGCGCTTTTGCTGCGCGAAAGTTGGCGGCGCCAGCAGGGTCGTGCCCAGCAGGGCGGCAAGGAGAGATCGCTGAAATAGAAAAGGCATTTGGACACCCGGGAATTGCAGCTTGCCATTCTAGGAGTGTCGCCCTGTGCGGCAGATTCGCATCACGTCATCGGCCGCTCCCCATGTCGACGCAGTCACGCAAAGTGAATCGCGTCTGCTCCAGGGCGTCGGCAAGGCTGGCCAGGTCCGAGGCATCGGATCGTTGCGCTTCAGCGCGGAGACTTTCCAGCATTCGCCGAGGTCTATCGGACAGGCGCGTCTGTGCCTCGATCCACGACCAGCAGTACAGGCGACGAAGGCCCGACGGGGAGGGAGACCATTGACTCTGGAAATATGAGATCAAGCCGTCGAGATCATGTGCATAGCCATTGCGGCGCGCAGCAAGTTCCAGCTTCAGCCCCCGCTCTTGATCTTTGGCGAATCCGCCAGATCCCAGAAGCAAGCGGCGACCCAACTGCAATTGGCATTCCGGGTGACCCCGTTGTGCGCCTTGCTGCAGCCAGAACCTGGCTGCTTCCCGTTGTGCCGTGGTCGCCGTTGTCGACCTGATGCGATCGACCAGTGTGATCATCAGACACATCGCGCCTTGGTCGCCGTCTTTGGCGAGCTCTTCCAGACGCCGCATGGGTCCGTCGATTGGATAGACATAACCGCCATCGGGCTGGAGAACCTGCAGGACTATGTGCGCGAGTTCCAGCCCGTCATCGGACAACTGCCTCCAGCGTCGCTCGCGACTCCGTCCCCCACGGTCCGGATAGCGCGGGCTTGGGCGGTTCCACTGCTGGAGCTCGCTGAACAACTCATGTTCGTATCTTGAAAGTTGCAGCTGCGACAGCTGCGCAGGCTGTCCACGGAACGAACGCAAGCCTATTCGCGGAAACGATTCGCGCACAGCCTGGTAGATCAGCATGGAACAAGCCACCAGCAGGGCGGCTGCCGCAAACATCGATGGCAAGCGCGTCGCTTTCCAGTTCGCACGGTCGCGCGCCATTTAGGCCTGCTGCAGAACAATTTCTATGTGGGCGAGGCAAGATCGCGCGGACCCCCGCCAGCCCATGATCGTCTTCTCCGGATAGTGGTGGTCGAATACGTACCCATGGTCGAAGCGATCGGCGCCACCGGGCACGTTCAGGCCGAATTCGACGCGTGCGCCGACCAGGCGCTGAACACGCGCTGAATCCGTTTCGCAAAATGGCCTGGACTGAAATCGCAGGCGGAGGCTGCACACGCCCCCCGGCGCTCGGCGCCCGGAATAGGTGCCCGTGGCATCGAAGCCCGGGGCGCCGCCCGAGCTCACGATCGAGGTCAGCGGGGTGTCGACTGTAGAGCCGGACTTCAAATCGGCAATTCGGATCGGCAGTCTCTTCTGGAGCTGGGCCGGTTCGCACAGTACCGCGGAGCCTTCGCGTGCCACACCTGCCAGCTTGCGCAACAATTCGTCGTCGCTCAGCGAATCGGAGACGCCCAGCGTTGAGGCCATCCAGAGCGTGCCAGCCGTCACACCCACCAAGGCCAGGAAGGCTGCGAACATGTCGACTGCCGTTGGACACCAAAAACTGGATCCGCGGCGCTGGACGATTGCTGCATTGCAGGGACCTGTGCGCGCACGGCACGGTCCACGGGCATGAAAAGCCTTACTCACTTTTTTACTCTCCCTGACACTATCCGCAACCATGCCGCACAACGGCATGGTCTAGTGTCTGAATCCTAACAGTTCAACCGAAGCTGAACCGCAAGACTCTGCCCCCGCGATTTCAGCGCATGGATCAGCGTGACCATGATGCGCGCGCCGCTGGCGCCGATCGGATGGCCCAGCGCGCAGGCGCCGCCATGCACGTTGACGATGTCGTGCGACACCTTCAATTCGTGCATGAGCGCCATCGGCACGACCGCGAAGGCCTCGTTGACTTCCCAGAGGTCCACGTCCTTGACGGTCCAGCCGGTCTTGCGGAACAGCTTGTCGACGGCACCGACCGGCGCGGTCGAGAACCATTCCGGCTGCTGTGCATGCGTGGCGTGACCGACCAGGCGCGCGATCGGCTTCGCGCCGATCTTCTTCGCGTGCGATTCGGTCATCATGACCAGTGCCGCCGCGCCGTCGTTGATCGACGAACTCGACGCGGCCGTGATGGTGCCGCCGTCCTTCTTGAACGCGGGCTTGAGCGTCGGGATCTTGTCGAGCTTGACCTTGCCCGGCCCTTCGTCGATCGAGATCACCGTGTCGCCATTGCGGCCCTTGACCGTGACCGGCGCGATCTCGTCCTTGAAGCCACCGGATTCGGTCGCTGCCTTGGCGCGCTGCACGCTCGCGATGGCGAAGGCGTCCTGCTGCTCGCGCGTGAACTTGTACTTGGCGGCGCAGTCTTCGCCGAAGGTGCCCATCGAGCGGCCCGGCTGGTAGGCGTCCTCGAGGCCGTCGAGCATCATGTGGTCGAAGATGCGGTCGTGGCCCATGCGGTAGCCGCCGCGGCCCTTCAGCATGAGATAGGGCGCGTTGGTCATGCTTTCCATGCCGCCGGCCACCATCACCTCGTGCGTCCCGGCCAGCAGCATGTCGTGCGCCATCATGGCCGCCTTCATGGCCGAGCCGCACATCTTGCTGAGGGTGACGGCACCCGCGCTGTCCGGCAGCCCGCCCTTGTAGGCCGCCTGGCGCGCCGGCGCCTGGCCCTGGCCCGCCATCAGGCAGTTGCCGAACAACACCTCGCCCACGGTGGCGGGCGCGATGCCGGCGCGCTCGACGGCGGCCTGGATGGCGGCCCCGCCGAGGTCGTGCGCCGCGAGGGATGAGAAGTCGCCCTGGAAGCCGCCCATGGGGGTGCGGGCAGCGCCGACGATGACGATGGATTCGGACATGGAAAAGTCTCCTTCAAGGTTCGGGTTCAGAAATACGGCGCATGCCCGTCGTGGGCAAATCGCTGCGCCTCGTCATACGGAAAAACATCGAGCATCTGGCCGGCCTGGATGCGCTCCTTGTGGCTTTGCCAGAAGCTCGCGTCGAGCAGATCGGCATGGTGCGCCATGAACGCCTCGCGCACATGCGGGTTGCCGAGCAGAAAGGGGCCGAAGGTTTCCGGGAACACGTCTTTCGGGCCCACCGAATACCAGACCTCGCCGCTCATCTCGTCCTCCTCGGTGCGCGGCGCTGGCACCCGGCGGAAATTGCAGTCGGTGATGTATTCGATCTCATCGTAGTCGTAGAAGACGACCTTGCCATTCAGCGTGACGCCGAAGTTCTTCCAGAGCATGTCGCCCGGAAAGATGTTCGCGGCGACCATGTCCTTGATGGCATTGCCGTATTCGACGACGGCGTGCACCAGCTGGTCCTTCGCGCGCGCGGCCTGCGCAGCGCTCTCGGGGTGCGCGAGCATGTCGAACGCTTCCTGCAGGTAGATGTTGAGCGGGATCATGCGGCGCTCGATGTACACGTGTTTCAGCACCAGCTCCATCTCCCCGTTGCCGTCGCGGTCGCCGATCTCCATCTGGCTCGGCGCGAACTTCTCGAGTTCGGCGATCAGGTCGGGCTCGAAGCGCTCCAGCGGAAACCCCACGTCGCTGTACTCGAGCGTGTCCGCCATGCGGCCCACGCGGTCGTGCTGCTTCACCAGCATGTACTTGCCCTGGATCTGCTCGCGCGTGGTGTCCTTGGGTGGCGGGTAGAAGTCCTTGATGACCTTGAACACGTACGGGAACGACGGCAGGTCGAACACCAGCATCACCATGCCCTTGATGCCGGGCGCGATGCGAAAGCGGTCGCTCGAGTAATTCAGGTGCGACAGGAAGTCGCGGTAGAACAGCGTCTTGCCCTGCTTGGCGAGCCCCAACGCGTTGTAGATCTCGGCACGCGGCTTGCGCGGCATCAGCGAGCGCAGGAACTGCACGTACGCCGAGGGCACTTCCATGTCGACCATGAAGTAGGCGCGCGCAAAGCTGAAGAGCATCTGCAGGTCGTCCTCGCCGAACAGCGCTGCGTCGACGTAGAACTTTCCGGCGCTGTCATGCAGGATCGGCAATGCAAAAGGCAGTTCGACGAAACCGTTGATGATCTTGCCGACCAGGTAGGCGCCCTTGTTTCGATAGAACAGCCCCGACAGCACCTGCAACTGGAAGTTGGCCCGCAGCTTGACCTGCTGGAAGCG
>SEGN01000444.1 GCA_004211245.1 Variovorax sp. | reverse complement strand
GGAAAGGTGTTGAAGATGCCGCCGATCAGCGTGCCCAGCCCGTCGGTGCGCAGGCCGCGCGCCAGGTCCTGCTGGCTGATCTTGCGGTCTGTCATCTCACCGAGCGCGAGGAACATGCCGGTCGACTCGATCATGACGACGATCATCACCAGCGTCATGGTGAGGATCAGCAGCGGGTCGAACACCGGCATGCCGAAGTGAAAGGGCAGCACCACGTCGAACCAGGCCGCCTTGCCGACCTTCTCGAAGGTCATGATGCCCATCAGCGTGGCGACCACGCCGCCGATCACGATGCCGAGCAGCACCGAGATGTTGGCGATGAACCCCTTCGCGAACTTGACGATGAGCAGGATCGACACGAGCACGAGCGCCGCGATGCCGACGCCGGTGAGGTCGGCGTACCGGGGGTTCGGCACGGTCGGCATGATCGCCAGGCCTTTCGGCACCGGCGGGGTGGCGGAGCCGGGCGAGGTCACGTCGGCCAGCCACTTCAGATGCGCCGGGTCGACCACATTGGGAGCGGTCGGGCCGAAGGGATTGCCGAAGATCCAGTTGATGCCCACGCGCATCAGGCTGATGCCGATGACCGCGATGATGGTGCCTGTCACCACCGGCGGAAAGAAGCGCAGCATGCGACTCACCATCGGCGCGATGAGGATCGAGATGATGCCCGCGCCGATGATCGAGCCGAACAGCATTTGGGCGCCGACGGTGCCCGGGTTCGCGTTGGCGATGGCCACCATCGGTGCCACCGAGGCGAAGGTCACGCCCATCATCACCGGCAGCTTGATGCCGAACCACTGGGTGGCGCCGAGCGACTGGATCAGCGTGGCAATGCCGCAGCAGAACAGGTCGGCCGAGATGAGCAGGGCGACCTCGTCGGGGCTCAGCTTGAGCGCACGGCCGACGATGAGCGGCACCGCGACGGCGCCGGCGTACATCACCAGAACATGCTGCAGGCCGAGCGCCGTGAGCTTGCCCGCGGGCAGGCGCTGGTCGATGGGATGGACGACAGCTGTACTCATGGGCGACTCCTGATCGGATGGGGCGAGTGCGCGGGAATGCGTGCTCGTAACGTCGCAAGAATAGGGCCGCCCTTCAAATCGAGAAAGACGCACAATCATATAAATCAATCGCGAATCACGATGAAAGCTTCTGTTGCCGAATTGCGCGTCTTCGTGACGCTTGCAGAAAGCGGCCACTTCACCCGGGCCGCGGAGCGACTGGGCATGTCGCAGTCGTCGCTCAGCGCGGCGCTGGTCAAGCTCGAAACGCAGCTCGGCACACGGCTGTTCGACCGGCACACGCGCGCCTGCCGCGTCAACGAGGCAGGGACGGCACTGCTGCCTGCAGCCCGGCGCCTGGTCGCCGACTGGGACCACATGTTCGCGGAGGCGCGCGACTTCGCCCGCTTCTCGCGCGGCCGTGTCACGGTCGCCGCGCCCAACGCGCAGTGCGCGCTGCTGCTGCCGCCTGCGATCCGCGCCTTCCGCAGCACGCACCCCGGCGTGCGGGTGGTGCTGCACGACGTGCCGGAGCACGAGGTGCTCGCGCTGGTGCGCACCGGCGCGGCCGACCTGGGCATTGCGACCCAGACCGATGCACGCACCGATCTGGTGAGCACCGCCCTGTCGGCCGACGAGTTCGTCGCGGTGCTGCCACCCGGCCATCCGCTGGCGGCGCGGCGCACGCTCGAGTGGGCCCAGGTGGCGCGCGAGCCCCTCATCGGCTACCTCGCAGGCAACCCGGTGCGTCGTTTGCTCGAAGAGAAACTGGCCGAACGCGGCATCGCGCTCGACTACGCCTTCGAGATCGCGTTGCCGTGGACCATGATGGGCCTGGCGCGCGAGGGACTGGGCATCGCGGTCGTCACGATGGCGCTGCGGCCGCTGGCGCAATGGCACGGCCTGGAAGTGCGCGCGGTCGGACGCCCGCAGATCGCCCGCACCATGACGCTGCTGCGCGCGCCGGGCAATTCGCTCTCGCCGGCGGCGGCGGCGTTCAGGAAGCTGCTGCTGGGCTCGGCGCCGGCCTGATCAGGCGAGCAGGTCGGCCAGGGTCCGCGCGATCACCTTGGTGGCGCCGCGCAAATCTTCCAGTTGCAGGCGCTCGTCGTTGCGCTTGGCATGCGACTCGAGCACGGTGCGCGGGCCGGCGCCATAGATCACGCCGGGAATGCCGGCCTCGCCGTACAGGCGCACGTCGGTGTAGAGCGGCGTGCCCATGGCCTTGATCGGCTCGCCGAACAGTGCCTGGCCGTGCTTCTGGATCGCGTCGACCAGTGGCTTGTTGCCGGGCAGCGGCTGCATCGAGTGGGCGAGCAGCAGCCGCTTGATGTCGACCGTGATGCCTGCCGATTCGGCGGCTGCGTCGGCAATCACCTTGCGGATGTTCGCTTC
>SEGN01000443.1 GCA_004211245.1 Variovorax sp. | reverse complement strand
GAGGCGGCCGTCGCTTCGGGCCACCTCACCGGCGAGCAGTTCGACGCGTGGGTCGTTCCGGAGAACATGACCGGGCGTTGAACGGGCGGCTCAGTGCTCCCCGGGCATCCGGGCCATGAGCCGGTCGGTGTAGGCGATGGCCATCGCCGACAGCAGAAACGCGATGTGGATCACCGTCTGCGCGATCAGCACGCGGTCGGTGTAGTTGTCCGCGTTGATGAAGGTTTTCAGCAGGTGGATCGAGCTGATGCCGATGATGGCCGTCGCCAGTTTCACCTTCAGCACCGACGCGTTCACGTGGCTGAGCCACTCGGGCTGGTCGCGGTGGCCTTCGAGGTCCATGCGGCTCACGAAGGTCTCGTAGCCGCCGACGATCACCATGATGAGGAGGTTGGAGATCATCACCACGTCGATCAGTGCCAGCACCACCAGCATGATCACCGTCTCGTTGAGCGTGACGATCGGCGCCGTGGTCTTGTAGCCGATGCTGCTGATCAGGGCCTGCAGCGCGGTCTGGCTGCCGAAGGCGGCCTCTACCAGGTGCAGCAGCTCGACCAGGAAATGGATGACGTACACGCCCTGGGCGATGATGAGGCCCAGGTACAGCGGCAACTGGAGCCAGCGGCTCGCAAAAATCAGCCTCGGCAACGGTCGCAGCGGCGAAATGCGGCTGCGGGTCGCGGGATGCAGCGGGTCGGGAGAGGACATCGGAACCTGGAGGGAAAATCGGGAGGCCAATTCTAGGGGCCGCGGCCGGCATCGTCGCGTCAGTGGCCCGTAAGTGGAGCGGCCGACATTACCGCCCGTACCCACAGCAGGTCGTTCAGGAGACAACAATGAGCAGCGCATCCAGCAACATCGAGTCGGTTCTGGTCGAGAACCGCGTCTTCCCGCCCGACGCGCGCGCCACGCAGGGCGCCCGCATCTCGGGCATGGCCGCCTACGAAGCGCTGTGCAGGGAGGCCGAGCAGGATGCCGACGCATTCTGGGCGCGCCAGGCGCGCGACAACCTCCAGTGGACGAAGCCGTTCACGCGCACGCTGGACGAATCGAACGCGCCGTTCTACCGGTGGTTCGACGACGGCGAACTCAACGCCTCGGCCAACTGTCTGGACAAGCACATCGGCACGCCCGTCGAGAACAAGACGGCCATCGTCTTCGAAGCCGACGACGGCACGGTCACGAAGATTTCCTACAGGGACCTGCTCACGCGCGTCTGCCAGTTCGCCAATGCGCTGAAGGCGCAAGGCATCCGCAAGGGCGACCGCGTCATCGTCTACATGCCGATGACCATCGAGGGCGTGATTGCCATGCAGGCCTGCGCCCGCATCGGCGCCACGCACAGCGTGGTGTTCGGCGGATTCTCGGCCAAGGCGTTGCAGGAACGCATCATCGACGCCGGTGCCGTGGCCGTCATCACCGCCAACTTCCAGTTGCGCGGTGGCAAGGAGCTGCCGCTGAAGGCCATCGTCGACGACGGCATCGCGCTGGGCGGCTGCGAGTCGATCAAGACGGTGTTCGTCTACGAGCGCACGCTGTCCGAATGGAAGCGCTTCGAGGGCCGCGACATCACTTTCGAGGAAGCGCTTCAAGGCCTGGGCATCGAGTGCCCGCCCGAGCCGGTCGGCGCCGAGCATCCGCTTTTCATCCTCTACACCTCGGGCTCCACCGGCAAGCCCAAGGGCGTGCAGCACGCCACGGGCGGTTACCTGCTGTGGGCCAAGCTCACGATGGACTGGACCTTCGACCTGCGGCCCGAGGACGTGTTCTGGTGCACCGCCGACATCGGCTGGATCACGGGGCACACCTATGTGGCTTACGGTCCGCTCGCCGCGGGCGCGACCCAGGTCGTGTTCGAAGGCGTTCCCACCTTCCCGAATGCCGGCCGCTTCTGGCAGATGATCGAGAAGCACAAGGTCTCGATCTTCTACACGGCGCCGACGGCGATCCGCTCGCTGATCAAGGCGGCCGAGTCCGACGAGAAGGTGCATCCGAAGAACTGGGACTTGTCGAGCCTGCGCATCCTCGGTTCGGTCGGCGAGCCGATCAATCCCGAAGCGTGGATGTGGTACCACCGGAACATCGGCCACGAGAAATGTCCGATTGTCGACACCTTCTGGCAGACCGAGACGGGTGGCCATGTGATCACGCCGCTGCCGGGCGCGACGCCGCTGGTGCCGGGTTCGTGCACGCTGCCGCTGCCGGGCATCGCCGCCGCGATCGTCGACGAGACGGGCAAGGATTTGCCGAACGGGGCGGGTGGCATGCTGGTCATCAAGCGGCCCTGGCCTTCGATGATCCGCACCATCTGGAACGACCCGGAACGCTTCAAGAAGAGCTATTTCCCGGAAGAGATGGGTGGCACGATCTACCTGGCCGGCGACGGCGCGGTTCGCAGTGCCGATCGCGG
>SEGN01000442.1 GCA_004211245.1 Variovorax sp. | reverse complement strand
GCCAGGTAGGCGCCGAACGCGCCGAGACCGGAGGCCGTGCCGCCCTCGGGCGCATCGAGCGCCTTCGACAAGATCAGCAGCAAGGGCGCGATCAGCCCGATGCACAGCAGCGCAACGGTACCGAGCAGCATCAGGTTGCCGATCCTGTCGGTCCAGTGCACCTGCTGGCGCAGCGGCGGCGCCAGCACCACGGCCGTGGCGGGCGCCATGTCAGGCCGCGCCCACGGGGAACACCCGCAGCCGGTCGGCCCGCAGTGCAAAGCGCACGCTGGCGCCCTCGCGCACGTCGAACTCGTCCATCTGGTTGAGCGAGTACTGCAACTGCAGGGGCTGACCCGGAATGCCCTCCACCTCGACCTCGGCCAGGCAGTTGCCGCCGAGGAACTCGATGTGGCGCACGGTGCCGGCACAGCGCATCGGGTCGTCGTCGCGCACGTTGCCGACGACCCGGTCCTCGGGCCGCAGGTAGAGCGCCACTTCGCGGCCGGGCCGGAAGTCCGAACCATGGCCCGGCGCCGTCTGCAGTCGCATGTGGCCGCAACGGAACCAGTGGTCGCCCTCGGCCACGGCCTGCAGCCGGTTGACCTTGCCGACGAAGTCGGCCACGAAGGGCGACGCCGGCTCGCGGTAGACCTCCAGCGGCGTGCCGACCTGCTCGATCACGCCGTGGTTCATGACCACGATGCGGTCGGCAACCGACAACGCCTCTTCCTGGTCGTGCGTGACCATCACGGTCGTGACGCCCAGCTTGCGTTGCAGGTCGCGAATCTCGTTGCGCAGGTGCACGCGCACGATCGCGTCGAGCGCCGACAACGGCTCGTCCAGCAGCAGCAGACCCGGCGAGGTGGCCAGCGCGCGAGCCAGCGCAATGCGCTGCTGCTGCCCGCCGGACATCTGCGCCGGGTACTTGGTGCCGCTTCCGGGCAAGCCGACCAACGCGAGCAATTCTTCGACGCGCGGTGCGATCTGCGCCCGACTCTGCTTGCGGTTGACCAGGCCGTAGCCGACGTTCTGCGCCACCGTGAGATTCGGGAACAGCGCATAGGACTGGAACATGATCCCGTAGTCGCGCCCGGCCGGCGGCAGCACCGAGACGTCGCGCCCGGCCTGCAGGATGCGCCCGGACGTCTGCGTCTCCAGGCCGGCGATGATCCGCAACAGCGTTGTCTTGCCGCAGCCGGAGGGCCCCAGAAAACAGACGAATTCGCCGCGCCGGATCGACAGGTCGATGCCGTCCAGCGCGGTGAAGCCGCCGAAGCGCTTCCGGATGTCGTGCAGTTCGAGGTAGGCGTCGTCCGTCACGCGATGCCCTGCCTCACTTCTTCGGTTCGCTCTTGGCGTCGTAGCGCTTCGACCATTCGGCCAGCGTGCGCTCGCGGCCGGCTGCAGCCTTGTCGAAGTCGAGCTTGATCAGCCGCGACTCGTAGTCGGCCGGAATGTTGGCGAGCTTGGGTGCCACGCCCGGTTGCGCGGTGATCGCGAAGTTCTTGCCGTACAGGATCATCGCGTCCTTGGACGAAGCCCAGTCGGCCAGCTTCTTGGCGGCCTCCAGCTTCTTGGTGCCCTTGTAGATCGCGAAAGCCTCCAGGTCCCAGCCCAGGCCCTCCTTCGGAAACACCAGCTCGATCGGCGCGCCCTTGGCCTTGTTGGTGTGGCCGCGGTACTCGAACGACACGCCCGCGACGTACTCGCCTGCCGCCGCCATGTTGCAGGGCTTGGAACCCGAGTGCGTGTACTGGCCGATGTTCTCGTGCAGTGCGTCCATGTACTTCCAGCCGCCGCCCTTGCCGCCATCGTCGCCCCACAGCTGCAGCCACGACACCACGTCCAGGTAGCCCGTGCCCGACGACGCCGGGTTCGGCATCACCACCTGCCCTTTGAACTCCGGCTTGGTCAGGTCCTTCCAGGTGGTCGGGATGGCGATGTTCTTCTTCTTGGCCTCGACGGTGTTGAAGCACACCACGGCGCCGAACACGTCCATGCCGAACCAGGCCGGCGGCGACTTCTTGTCGCGGTAGGCCGGCATGATCGCGTCGAGGTTCAGCGGCGCGTAGGGCTCCAGCATGCCGTTGCGCTCGAACAGCGCCAGGCTGGTGGCGGCCACGCCCATGATCACGTCGGCCTGCGGGTTGCCTTTTTCGGCCAGCAGCTTGGCCGTGACCACGCCGGTGGAATCGCGGACCCACTTGATGTCGATGTTCGGCTCGACCTTGTTGAAAGCCTCCTGGTAAGCCTTGAGCTGGTCGGTTTCCAGCGCGGTGTAGACGATCAGCTGCGTCTTCTGCGCCAGCGCGGTGCTGGCGAAGGCCAGGCCGAGCAGGCCGGCGATGAGGGATTTGGCGAGATGCATGGGGTGCTCCTTGTCGAGAAAGAAAGGAATGTGCCGGCACGAAACGACATGTTCGTGACA
>SEGN01000441.1 GCA_004211245.1 Variovorax sp. | reverse complement strand
GCGAGCGCCTTCGCCATGGCCTCGATGCGGTGCGGGGCTTCGAGCAGCAGCACGGCCCGGGGCTCGGCGCCGAGGCGCTGCACGGCGGTGTCGCGCTCGCCGGCTTTGGTCGGCAGGAAGCCGGCGAAGACGAAGGCGCTGCCATCGTCTTCGCTGCCGACCAGCCCGGCCGCGCTCAGCAGCGTGGTGACGCTGCTCGCGCCTGGCAGCGGCAGCACGCGATGGCCGGCCGCCCGCACCGCGGCCGTGAGCCGCGCGCCCGGATCGCTCACGCCCGGCGTGCCGGCGTCGCTCACGTAGGCGATGCGCTCGCCCTGCGCGAGTCGCAGGATCACACCTTGCGCCGCTTCGGCTTCGTTGTGCTGATGCACGGCCAGCAGCCGCGCGGCAGGCCGGTCGATGCCGTAGGCGCGCAGCAGGCCCTGCGTGTGGCGCGTGTCCTCGCAGGCGATCGCGTCGGCGAGGTCAAGCACATGCAGGGCGCGCAATGTGATGTCGGCCAGGTTGCCGATCGGCGTGGCCACCATGTACAGCGTGCCCTGCGGATAATGTTGCGCACCCGCGGCTTCGCGCGCCGCCTGCAGTGCGGCGCCGAACGACGCGGGGGCCAGGGAGCTCAAAAGTGTTTCTCCAGAACAAGGGGTCGGCGACGACCAAACAGCGCGGCGATGCCGGCGAGGATGCAGCGCTTTCGCACCTGCGGTCGGCCGGCCTGACGCCGGTTGCGCGCAATTATCGAACCCCGGGCCGCGGTGGCGGCGAGATCGACCTCATCATGCGCGACCCGCGCGACGGCACGCTGGTGTTCGTCGAAGTGCGGCAGCGCGCCAGCGGCACCCACGGCGGTGCCGGCGGCAGCATCACCGGCGTGAAACAGCGGCGCATCGTGTTCGCGGCACGGCACTACCTGATGAAGCTGCGGACATGGCCGCCATGCCGGTTCGACGTGGTGCTGGTCGAGGGCGACGGCATCGAGTGGCTGCAGGGTGCGTTCGACGCGTTCTGATCCGACATCTTGTTGCAGACCCCCCAGTTATCATCGCGGCCCATGCTCGAGCAACGCATTCAGCAGCACTTCATCGACAGCGCGGACCTCAAGTACCAGGCCGGCCCCGCCCTCAGCAAACCCATCTCGCAAGCCATGCAGGCGCTGCTGGCCTGCGTGACCAGCGGCGGCAAGATATTGGCGTGCGGCGCTGGCGTGTCCGGCCTGCTTGCAGCGCAGTTCGCCGCGCAGTTCATCGGCCGCTTCGAGCGCGAAAGGCCCGAGCTCGGCGCCATCGCGCTGCCCGGCGACAGCGCCGATCCGCTGGCCGACACCGCCGAGGCGGCCGATGCCGATCGCTTCGCGCGCCAGGTGCGTGCGCTCGGCCAGGCCGGCGACGTCCTGCTGGCCATCAGCGCCAGCGGCCAGTCGGCCGCGGTGCTGGGCGCGGTGACGGCGGCGCACGCGCGCGACATGACGGTGGTCGCGTTGCTCGGCAACGCACCCGGCGGCAGCCGCGGCGAGCGCAACGGTGGCGCGATCGGCCGCGCGTTGCGAGAGACCGACGTGCAGGTTACCGTGCCGCACGAGCGCGCGGCGCGCATCCACGAAGTCCACCTGCTCGCCCTGCACTGCCTGTGCGACGGTGTGGACGCCCAGCTACTCGGAGAACAGGAAGTTTCCCTATGAAAACGACATCCACTCAACGCTTGGTGTTCGCACTCGCAGCCGGCGCCGCACTCGTGGTCGGCCTCACGGCCTGCGTGCCGCTCGTGGTGGGCGGCGCGGCCGTCGCCGGCGTCGGCATGGTCGCAACGGATCGCCGCTCTTCCGGCGCGCAGCTTGACGACCAGGGCATCGAACTGCGCGGCGCGGCCCGCGTGCGCGACATCGCCAACGACGACATGAACGTCACCGTGATCAGCTTCAACCGCCAGGTGCTGCTGGTCGGCACCGTCGGCAACGAGGGCGATCGCCGGCGTGCCGAAGAGGTGGTGGGCCGCGTCGACAACGTGCGTTCCGTGGTCAACGAGATCACGGTCGGCCCCGGCAGCACGCTGCCGCAGCGGTCCAACGACGCCTTCATCACGGGCAAGCGGCACGGCGCCCGCGCCCGGCCCGGCTCCGGTGCAGGATGCGGCGCCCGCCTCGTCATCGTCGTCGCGCGTTCCGCTGCCGCCGATGGCGCCGCTGCCACCCGCGGGCGGTGTTGCAGCGCCTGCTCCGGCTGGTGGCGTGACCACCTCGCCGGTGCGCTGAGCGGCAGGGTTACTTCAGCCGGGTGATGAGGCTGGACGTGTCCCAGCGCTTGCCACCGGCCTGCTGCACGTCGGCATAAAACTGGTCCACCAGCGCCGTGACCGGCAGGCGCGCGCCGTTGCGCTTGGCCTCGTCGAGCACCAGGCCCAGGTCCTTGCGCATCCAGTCGACCGCGAAGCCGTAGTCGAACTTGCCGGCGATCATCGTCTTGCCGCGGTTCTCCATCTGCCAGCTCTGGGCGGCGCCCTTACCGATGACGCCGAGCACGGCCTCCATGTCGAGGCCGGCGCGCTGGCCGAAGGCGATGGCTTCGCTCAGGCCCTGCACCAGGCCCGCGATGCAGATCTGATTGACCATCTTGGCAAGCTGTCCGGCGCCGCTGTCGCCCAGCAAGGTCACGGCGCGTGCGAACACGTCGATCACCGGCTTCACCTGCGCAAAGGTGTCCGCGTCGCCGCCGCACATCACGGTGAGCGCACCGTTCTGCGCGCCGGCCTGGCCGCCGGACACTGGCGCATCGATGAACTGGAGGCCGAGCGCGAGCGCCGACTTCGAGAGCTCGCGCGCCACGTCGGCCGAGGCGGTGGTGTGATCGACGAACACCGCGCCCTTTGCCATGCCGGCAAAGGCGCCATCGTCGCCGAGCACCACCGAGCGCAGGTCGTCGTCGTTGCCGACGCAGCAGAACACGATGGCGGCGCCCGCTGCCGCTTCACGCGGCGTCGCAGCGTCCTTGAGCGTGCCCGGGGATTTGGCTTCGGTCAGTTGCGCCACCCATTCGGCCGACTTGGCCGCAGTGCGGTTGTAGACCGTGACACTGTGGCCCGCCAGCGCCAGGTGGCCGGCCATCGGATAGCCCATCACGCCGAGGCCGAGGAAGGCGACCTTGCGTGCAGGGGTGGATTCGTAGGTTTTGGGAGTGATGGGTGAGGTCATCACCCGAGCTTAGCGCCGGATGGCGTCAGACGATGGCGA
>SEGN01000080.1 GCA_004211245.1 Variovorax sp. | reverse complement strand
ACGAGAGCCCTTTCAATGTCCCAACCCCGAGCCGAGCAGATCGTTGCCGTCGATCATGTTTTCAAGTCCGTCACCGATTCGGCCGGCACCCTGGACATTCTGCAGGACATCGATTTCACTCTCGGCGCCAGGGAGACCGCGGCCATCGTCGGCGCTTCGGGCTCGGGCAAAAGTACCTTGCTGTCGATCATCGCGGGCCTCGACACCCCTACGCGCGGCACGGTGAGACTGGCCGGCGCCGACATCTTCGCCATCGACGAAGATGATCGCGCGGCGCTGCGCGCGCAGAAGGTCGGCTTCGTATTCCAGAGTTTCCAGTTGCTGGCCAACCTGAGCGCGCTGGAGAACGTCATGCTGCCGCTGGAACTGGCCAACCGCAGGGATGCCCGCAAGGCGGCCACCGAGATGCTGGGCCGCGTCGGCCTCGGCCAGCGCCTCGGCCACTATCCCAAGGTGCTGTCCGGCGGCGAGCAGCAGCGCGTGGCACTGGCGCGGGCCTTCGTGGTGCAGCCGGCGTTGCTGCTGGCCGACGAGCCGACCGGCAGCCTCGATTTCGCGACCGGCGAGCAGGTCATGAAGCTGATGTTCGACCTGAACCGCGAACTCGGCACCACGCTCGTTCTGGTCACGCACGACCGCGGCATCGCGTCGCAGTGCGAGCGGCGCATCACCATCGAGGCCGGGCGCGTGGCTCTGGAGGCGAGTTCATGACCGGGCTTCCGCCCGAAGCCATCGCCGCGCTCGAACGCGGCAACCTGATCGAGGCGATCAAGATCGTGCGCGAGCGCACCGGCATTGACCTCAAGTCGTCCAAGGAGGCCGTCGAGCGCCATGTCCACGGCGGCGGTGGGGCTGCCGGCGCACCGGCGGGCTGGCAGGAAGGCGACTGGGGCCGGGGCGAGAACGCGGCAGGGCCGGGCGGCATGCACGGCAACGGTCCCGCTGCAGTGCCGGCTGCTGCGCTCGCGGCCCTCGCGCGAGGCCAGAAGGTCGAGGCTGTCCGTCTCACGCGCGAGGCCACGGGCCTTGGCCTGGCCGAGGCCAAGCAACTGGTCGAGGCGCACCGGAACCCCGCCGCCGGCGACTTCGGTCACCTGTCGCCGAGCCTGCCGATGGACCCGATGGCCGAGCCTGGCCGGGTCTCGGGTGGCGGCCTCGCCTGGCTGCCTGTGGCCGTCGTCCTGCTGCTCGCGGCGCTGGCGTGGTGGTATTTCAAGGGCGCCTGACGCGATGATCGTTCCCCGCTTCTGGGCCGAAGGCCGCATCCAGGAGCGCGTTGCCGGCCAGCAAGTCACCGTGCGCCGCTTCGGCTGGTCCGATGACAGCCCGGTCGCTGCGCAATTCCACGCCGACCAGCGCACCCGCGAAGCGTTTGATCGCATCGTCGCCGGCGAAAAGCTGGTGCGCCGCGAACGCAAGATGGCGTACAACGGCGCCGACGGCGTCCCGATCCGCGAGGAAATCGTCGAGCGGCGGGGTGACAGCATCGTCACCCGCAACGGGTACGGTGCGCGCTGTCTCAACACGCCCGACGTGATGTTCGTCGACGTGGACTTCGAGGGCAGCGGCCCGCGCGGCAGCGCACGCGCGCTGATGGTGATCGGCGCAGCCGTCATCGCCGCGCTGGTCGCGGGCTACGCCACGCGCTCGCCGATGGCCGGCGCCGCAGCATTCCTGCTGGGGGCGGCGTTCGGCTTCTGGCGTGCCCGCAGCGCGGGGCCGCCGGCCGCGCAGGACGAAGACGACCGGCTAGCGGGCGCCCGTGCGCGCGTCGAGCGCCTCATTCAAGAACACCCCGACTGGCACCTGCGGCTGTACCGCACGCCGGCCGGCCTGCGCGTGCTGGCCATGCACGACGTGTTCGCGCCGTCCGACGCCGCCGTGACCGATGCATTCCAGATGCTGGGTGCCGACAAGGTCTACGCCCGCATGTGCCGCAACCAGCATTGTTTTCGCGCCCGCCTGAGCGCCAAGCCCTGGCGCGCGGGCATCCACGAACACCTGCGTCCGCGTCCGGGCGTCTGGCCCGTCTCGCCCGACCGGCTGGCCGCGCGCGACGCATGGGTTGCGCGCTACGAAAAGGCCGCCGAGAGGTATGCCGCCTGCCGTTACCTCGAGAGCGTGGGCGACACGCTGAAGGTGCATCTGAACGCGCTGACGGTGCAGGAACTGCACGACGACCGCACCCGCGCCCACAGCGGACTGCCGCTGGCCTGAAGGCGAGGGCGCCGCGCCCTCGATAATCGGGGGCATGTCTTCCCCCAAAGTGATCTTCGGCTTTCATGCCGTGGGCGTGCGCATCAAGACCGCGCCGCAGTCGGTGCTCGAAGTGCTGTTCGACGTGAGCCGGCGCGATGCGCGCATGAAACAGTTCATCGCGCGTGCCCAGGAGGCCGGCGTGCGGCTCGTCGAGGCCGACGCGCTGCGCATCGCCAAGCTGGCCGGCAGCCACGGCCACCAGGGCGTGGCGGCGCGCGTCGAACCGATGGCACAGACCCATTCGCTCGATGAACTGCTCGAAGGACTCGAAGCCGCCGGCACCGTGCCGCTGTTGCTGGTACTCGACGGCGTGACCGACCCGCACAACCTCGGTGCCTGCCTGCGCGTGGCCGACGGTGCCGGCGCGCACGCGGTGATTGCGCCGAAGGACCATGCGGCGGGCATCAATGCCACTGTCGCCAAGGTGGCGAGCGGTGCGGCGGAGACCGTGCCGTACTTCATGGTCACCAACCTTGCGCGCACGCTGGGCGAACTGAAGGAGCGCAACATCTGGTGCGTCGGCACCAGCGACGACGCACCCGGCACGCTCTACCAGTGCGACCTGAAGCGCCCGTTGGCCCTGGTGCTGGGCGCCGAGGGCGAGGGCATGCGCCAGCTCACGCGCAAGACCTGCGACGAACTCATCAGCATTCCGATGGCGGGCGCGGTGGAAAGCCTGAACGTCTCGGTGGCAAGCGGCGTGTGCCTGTACGAGGCGATGCGTCAGCGCATCGGCTGATCGGCTGCGGCGGCCGGTCGTGGGCAGAGCCGGGGGGCATCGCCATGTGCGATGCCGCGCGGCGCGGTGGCTTCGTAAACTTTGCGCACGCCCCGAAAGTCCGAGACCCATGCAAAAAAGATCCTTCCTCCTCGCCGCACTCGCCCTGGGTGCGGCCTTCGACGCGCCTGCCCAGGACGCCTGGCCGACCAAACCGGTGCGCATGATCGTTCCGTTCCCGCCCGGCGGCGGTACCGACATCCTGGCCCGCCTGGTGGCCCAGAAGCTGACGGAAACCGCCCGGTGGACCGTGGTCGCCGACAACCGCGCCGGTGCCGGCGGCACCATCGGGATCGCCGAGGCAGCCAAGGCGCCGCCGACCGGCTACGACATCGTGATGGGCCAGAAAGACAACATGGTCGTCGCTCCCTGGTTGTACAAGGGCCTGACGTATGACCCGACCAAGGACCTCGTGGCAGTGGCCAGCGTGGCCTATACGCCGGTGATCATCGGCACCAGTGCCAATTCGCGTTTCAAGACCTTGGCGGATGTGATCAGGGTCGCGCGGAGCGCACCCGATACCGTCACCTACGGCTCTCCCGGCAACGGCACCACCATCCATCTGGCCGGCGAGATATTCAAGACCTCGGCCGGCATTTCCATGCGGCATGTGCCTTACAAGGGCTCCGGCCCGGCGCTCATGGACGTGCTGGCCGGCAACGTCGACCTGCTGGTGTCGTCGGTGCCTTCGGCCATCGCGCAGATCAAAGCCGGCAAGCTGCGGCCGCTGGCTGTGACCTCGGCCGCGCGCAGCACCTCGCTGCCCGATGTGCCGACGGTGGCCGAGCTCGGCTACAAAGGCTTCGACGTGAGCACCTGGTACGGCATCTTCGTGCCGGCCCGCACGCCACCGGAGGTCGTGAACGTCCTGAACCGAAAGGTCAACGAACTGCTTGCCACGCCCGAGATGCGGGCCGCGATCCATGCCCAGGGCGCCGAGCCGCTGCCGATGACGCCGGCGCAGTTTTCAAACGTCGTGAAGGACGATTACCTGAAGTGGAAAGGCATCGTGGCCGCTTCGGGCGCCACGATCGAATAGCACCTTCGCGCGTCAGGCCAGCGCGAAGAAGCGCATCACGACCTGCGCCGAATGCCGCACGCCCACCCCGACGAACACCCGTTCGTTGATCCAGCGCAGCGATGGCGCGGTCGTTTCGAGGTGCGGCGTGCACCGGAAGTAGACCTGTGCGGGATCGACCGGCTCGCCCCTCAGCAGTGCAGCCATGACCTCGGGCGCCGCGGCGCGCACCGCGTGGTTCTGCACGTAGATCCGGTCGCCGGCATCGGTTTCGAGGCCGTAGCGTGCGTCGAGGATCGAGAGCGTGTCGCTGACGATCAGCTGAAAATCGCTGCCGCCCGGCAGCACGCGGGCCTTCCAGCCGTGCCCGGTGGCTGTGCCGCCGTGGATCGGAACCGCCCGGCGCAGGCCGGCCGGGCCCTGCCCAAGGACCTGGGGCGTCCCGACGTCGACGGCCAGGTCGGCGAAATGTTCGAGGGAAGGGGGCGAAAGCGGATCGGTCATGCGACGAGCCTACTGCAATCGGCGCCGGCCGGGCCTCGGCAGCTCCCCGCAGGGCACCGGCAGCATTCGCTCCGAGGCCACACCGCCGACCCGGCAAAATGCGCTCATGAATGTCCGTACGCTGATTCCCCTCGTCGTTCTCGTCGCGCTCTCCGCCATCGGAGCTCGCCTGCTGGCGCCGCAATGGCAACCGACCGAGGCGGATGGCCGACTGACGCTGCCGCTCGACAGTTTTGCACCCGGCATGCGCGAAGCGCAGGTCCTGAACGCACTCAAGTCGCCTGCGTTGACCTGTGTGGACCAGCCTGGCTTCTTCATGGGGGCTCGCGTGTGCCAGGCCCGGTTGAGCAGCTACCTGGAGGTGCCCGCGCTGTTCGTCGCGTTCTTTTTCAAGGACGATGGACTGACAGGCGTCAAGGTCGACGTGCCGAACGCTCAGCACCGCGCCATGGGCACCGTGCTGCTCGGAAAATACGGGCCGCCGACAATCGACGGCAAAGGCTCGAACGGGTTGGTGGGCTGGAAGCTGCCTCAGGGGCGGATGGTCTACAACCGGGACCGTGATGCCGATCCCACGGTGCACAACACCGTCCTCTGGGTCAGCGAAGCGCAGGCGGCTGCGATGGGCGGCTTATGACGGATCCTTGCCGCGCGTGCGCCCGACGGCGCTGAAGATGCCAATCCCGAGAATGATCAATGCGCCGATGCCGATGTACAACGTCGGTACGCCGGCGACAGAGGCCCCCCAGATGAGGCCGGCCATGAAGATCAGAAATCCGATCATGTAAAGCGCGAAAGACATCCTTCTTCTCCTGAAGCTGTGATGTCGCAGCCTACTCAGCCGACCGCGGCCAGCCACAGCGGCAGGTGTCGCCATTCGCTGTGGGAGCGTGCCTACTGTCAGGCCGGTTGCGCTTCCACGCTCGCGGCATCGAGCATGGCAATCGCCTCCGGCGTCAGTCTCAGCTGGGTTGCCTTCACCAGTTCGTCCAATTGCCGTATCGAGGTCGCGCTGGCGATCGGTGCGGTGATCGAAGGACGCGCCATCTGCCACGCGATCGCGACCTGGCCCGGCGTGGCGCCGAGCGGCCCGGCCACCTGGTCCAGCGCATCCAGGATGCGCAACCCGCGCGGGTTCAGGTATTTCTTCGTGGTGCTGTCGCCGCGCGGGCTTCGGGACGCATCGGCCGCGCTGCGGTACTTGCCGGTGAGGAAGCCCGCGGCCAGCGCATAGAAATTGATCACGCCCACACCGCGCGCCAGGCACAGCGGCTCGAGGGCGTCCTCGAACACCGCACGGTCGCAGAGGTTGTAGAGCGGCTGCAGGCTCTCGTAGCGCGGCAGCCCGAGCCGTTCCGACACGTCCAGTGCTTCGGCCAGCCGCGGCGCGGAGAAGTTGGATGCGCCGATCGCGCGAACCTTGCCGGCCTGGATGAGTTCGGCAAAGGCGCCGAGAGATTCTTCCTGCGGCGTTTTGGCATCGTCGTCGTGCGATTGGTACAGGTCGATATGGTCGGTCTTCAGACGCCGTAGCGACGCGTCCACCGCCTCCCGGATGTAGGCGGGGGCGAGGCCGACTTTGCCTTCGCCCATCGGCTTGCCGACCTTGGTCGCCAGCACCACGCGGTTGCGCTTGCCGGTCTGCTTCAGCCATTTGCCGATGATCGTTTCGGACTCGCCGCCGGTGTGGCCCGGCACCCACGCCGAGTACACGTCCGCCGTGTCGATGAAGTTGAAGCCGGCGTCGAGCCAGGCGTCGAGCAGCCGAAACGACAGCGCCTCGTCGACGGTCCAGCCGAAGACATTGCCGCCAAAGGCGAGCGGGGAGACCTGGAGGCCGGAGCGGCCGAGTGTGCGAAGTTCCAAGGCAGTGTTCCTCGATTGAGTTTCAGACGAAGCCGAGGGCGCCCAGCAGCGCACCCGCGCCGAGCAGCCACAGCAGATGGATGCGGGTGCGCCACACCAGCAGGCCGGCGATGCCGCTGATGAGCCAGACGTGCCATGCGGGCGTGCCCGCCGCATGGTTGCCGTTGGCCAGCACGATACCCGTGGCAATCAGCAGGCCGACCACGATCGGTGCCATGCCCTGTTTGAACGCGCGCACGCCGCGCCGCTCGCGGTTGCGGTGACCCCAGCGCGTGGCGAGGTAGGTGAGGGTGGTGCTCGGCAGCATGATGCCGACCATCGTCGTCACGAGCCCGAACAGGCCCAGCGCCCAGGCGTGCCAGCCCGCGCCGATGCCGCCACCCGCGTTGATGCCGACGTTCCAGCCCATCAGTGCGACGAACAGTACGTTGGGGCCGGGCGCCGCCTGCGCGATGGCCACCGACGATGTGAACTGCGCATCGGTGAGCCAGCCGTGTTCGGCCACCAGATAGCGGTGCATGTCGGGCACGGTGGTGATGGCGCCACTGATCGACAGCAGCGACAGCATGAGGTATTGCGCGAACAGCCCCAGCCAGTCCTGCCATTGCATGACGATGGTCACCGTCCCATCCTCCGCCACGTCCAGGCGCACGCGACGCCGCCGAACATCGCCAGCACCCACAGCAACGGCCAGCGCAGGCCCGCGATCGCGATGGCGACCACTGCGATGAAGCCGAGGCACGCGCCGAAGCCGAGCGGATGCCGGCGCAACTGCGGGATCAGCTTGACGCCGGTGGCCGCGATGAGGCCGCCGGCCACCGCGCCCATGCCGCGCAGCGCGCCGGCCACCTGCGGGTGGCTCGCGTACTGTGCATACAGCAGCGCCAGCGCCAGGATCACGAACAGCGGCACGGTCAGCATGCCGGCCACCGCTGCAACGGCGCCACGCAGGCCGAAATAGCGGTCGCCGATCATCAGCGACAGGTTGATCACATTGGGCCCCGGCAGCACCTGGGCCACGGCCCAGTCCTCGAGGAACTGGTCGGGGCTGAGCCAGCGCTTCTTTTCGACCATCTCGCGCTGCACCACGGCGAGCACGCCCCCGAAGCCCTGCAGGGCCAGCCAGGTGAACGAGACGAAAAGGTCGCGCGGGGATTCAGGGCTAGCGAGGGCGGCGGTCGGGGCCGTCGTCCCGGCATGGGCTGGAGGCATGCGTGGATTATCGGTGCGAAGCGCGAGTCAGGCGGGCCCAAGGCGGCTGGTGTCCAATGACGCCATGAGCAAGTCGCAATCGCCATCCGCTTCTCCCCGCGCCAGGTCCGCGCTCCCCGACATGCGCTTTGCGCGCAAGGCGATGGTGCTCCAGGGCGGCGGCGCGCTGGGTTCTTACCAGGCCGGCGTCTATGAAGCGCTGAGCCGTCATCGCGACCAGCCACAGTGGATTGCGGGCGTCTCGATCGGTGCGATCAATGCCGCCTTGATCGCAGGCAACGCACCGGACAAGCGCGTCGAGCGGCTGCACGACTTCTGGCACCTCGTGTCGTCAGGGCCGTCGCAGCGCCTGCCGAACTGGATGGGCGACCGGGCCACGCTCAACCAGTGGAGCGCCAACCTCGCTTCGCTGTTCGGCGTTCCCGGATTCTTCAAGCCGCGCGTTTCGCCTGCGCTGCTGTTGGGCGGCGCGGCGCCGCTCCTGAGCTACTACGACACGACGCCGCTGAGGGAAACGCTCGAGCGGCTGGTGGATTTCGACCGCATCAATGCGCGCGAGGTGCGCCTGAGCGTCGGTGCGGTCAATGTGCGCAACGGCAACTCGATCTACTTCGACAACACCGTGCAGAAGATCGGCCCCGAACACATCATGGCCAGCGGCGCGCTGCCGCCCGGCTTCGCGCCGGTCGAGGTCGGGGGCGAACACTACTGGGACGGTGGCCTGGTTTCCAACACGCCGCTGCAGTACGTGCTGGACAACCAGCCGCGCACCGAGGCGTTGGTGGTGCTGCAGGTCGATCTGTTCAATGCGCGCGGGCCGATGCCGACCACGCTGTCGGAAGTGCTGGAGCGGCAGAAGGACATCACCTATTCGAGCCGCACCCGCATGAACACCAACGCGCTGGCCGCCAACATGAACCTGCAGCAGGCGATCGCCGATCTGATCGCCAAGCTGCCGGCCGCGCTGCGCAACGACGCGAGCGTGGCCGCGGTGCGGGCGCAGCTCACGCACCAGCCGATCGACATCTTCCACCTGATCTACCGCGACAAGCCCTACGAGCGCGACTCGAAGGACTACGAGTTCTCGCGCGCCACGGTGGAGGAGCACTGGGAGGCCGGCGTGCGCGACATGGAATGCACGCTCGGCCATCCGGAAGCGCTGCGCAGCGATGTGCAGACCAACGGCGTCACCACCTTCGACCTGGGCGAGCCGGGCACGATCCGCGTCAAGCGGCCGATGAGTGCCGCAGCCTAGGTTCGCTTCTTGCTCGCGACGACTCGTTTTCACGCACCCACCACCAGAGGAACCACACCATGCAACTCAAGGACAAAGTCGCCTTCATCACGGGCTCGGCCAGCGGCATCGGAAAGGAGATCGCCATCGTGTTCGCGCGGGAAGGCGCAAAGGTGGTGATCGCCGACCTCAACAAGCAGGCCGCCGACGCCACCGCCGCCGAGCTGAAGGCCACGGGTGCGCAGGCCATCGGCGTCGCCATGGACGTGACCAGCGAAGACCAGGTCGATGCCGGCGTCGAAGAGGCCGCCGCGGCTTTCGGCGGCATCGACATCCTGGTCAGCAACGCCGGCATCCAGATCGTGCAGCCGGTTGACGAGTTCAGCTTTGCCGACTGGAAGAAGATGCTCGCCATTCACCTCGATGGCGCTTTCCTCACGACCAAGGCCTGCCTCAAGCACATGTACGCGCAGGGGCGGGGCGGCAGCGTGATCTACATGGGCTCGGTGCACTCCAAGGAAGCATCGTTGCTCAAGGCCCCTTATGTCACGGCCAAGCACGGCCTCATCGGGCTGTGCAAGGTGGTCGCCAAGGAGGGCGCGAAGCACGGCGTGCGCGCCAACGTGATCTGCCCCGGCTTCGTGCGCACGCCGCTCGTCGAGAAGCAGATTCCGGAGCAGGCCAGGACGCTCGGCATCAGCGAGGACGACGTGATCAGGAAAGTGATGCTCAAGGAAACCGTCGATGGCGAATTCACCACCACCGACGACGTGGCGCAGGTCGCATTGATGTTCGCGGGCTTTCCGACCAATGCGCTCACCGGACAGTCGCTCGTCGTGAGCCATGGCTGGTTCATGCAGTAGCAAAAGCGCACCCTGACCACAGGCGGACCCGCGAAGCAAGCGATGGTTCGCCCTAGTGTCCTGGCCGGGCGAACCGTGCGAAAAAGCACGCTCGCCCGATTCAATCGTCATACCAATGACTTTCGCCAGGAGACAAAACCCATGCACGCACCTTCACGCCGCTCTTTCGTTACCGCCATTTCCGGCGCGCTGGCCGGCGTCGCCCTGCTGGCAGCTGTCCCGCAGGCCGCTGCACAGAACTATCCGTCGCGGCCGGTCACGTTGATCGTGCCGTGGGGCGCTGGCGGCGGCACGGACGCCACCGCCCGCATTGTCGCCAGCCTGCTCGAGAAGGAAATCGGACAGCCGGTGACGGTGGTCAACCGCACGGGTGGCAGCGGTGTCGTGGGGCACGCGGCCATCGCCTCGGCGGCGCCGGACGGCTACACCATCGGCCTGGCCACGGTCGAGATCGGCATGATGCACTGGCAGGGGCTGACCGAGCTGACGGGCGCTTCCTACACGCCCATCGGGCTGGTCAACGCGGACCCGGCCGGCATCAACGTTCGGGCCGATGCGCCTTACAAGACCGTCAACGACCTGCTGGCCGCCATCAAGGCCAATCCCGGCAAGTTCAAGGCCTCGGGCACGGGGCAGGGCGGCATCTGGCATCTCGCCATCGCGGGGTTGCTGCGCGACCAGAAGATCGACCCGGCGTCCGTGCCTTGGGTGCCGAGCAACGGCGCCGCACCGGGCCTGCAGGACATGGTGGCCGGCGGCGTCGAGGTTGCGCCGGTGTCGCTGCCCGAAGCGCGCTCGCTGATCGACGCAGGCAAGGTCAAGAGCCTGGCCATCATGAGCGACAAGCCGTCCGCGCTCTATCCCAACCGATACCGAGCTCGGCGCCACCATGAAGGCCGTGGGCATCGCCAAGTAGCGCGGCGATGAAGATCAACGACGCAGTCTTCGGGCTGCTCTTGCTGGTGCTCGGCGGTGCCGTGCTGGCCGTGGTGCAGGGCTATCCGAAGATCCCGGGTCAACAGGTCGGACCGGCGCTGTTTCCCGGGCTGATTGCGGCAGGCCTGTGTGTTTGCGGTGCGTTGCTGCTGGTCGCCGGCCTGCGCGCGCGCGCCACCGTGCCATGGCTGCGGTTCGACGAATGGGTCCGCTCGCCACGCCACGTGCTGGCCTGCACGCTGGTGGTGGCCACCGTGGTCTTCTACATGCTCGCGTCGGAACGGCTCGGCTTCCTGATCACGTCGGTGGTGATTCTCTCGGCACTGATGTGGGTTCTGCAGGTCAGGCCGGGGCGCGCGGTGCTCGTCGCCGTGATCGCGACGCTGGTCATCCACACGCTCTTCTACAAGCTGCTGCGCGTGCCTCTGCCGTGGGGCGTGCTCACTCCCTACGCCTGGTAGCCCCGATGTCCTCCGCACTGGCGCAAGCCTTCTCGATGGTGTTCGAGCCGTACACCCTGGCGGTGATGGTGATCGCGTCGCTCTACGGACTGTTCGTCGGCGCCGTGCCCGGACTGTCTGCCACCATGGCGGTGGCACTGCTGGTGCCGATCACCTTCTTCATGCCGCCGATCCCTGCCATCGCCGCGATGGTGACGGCCACGGCCATGGCGATCTTCTCGGGCGACATCCCGGGTTGCCTGCTGCGCATCCCCGGCACGCCGGCCTCGGCGGCGTACACCGACGAGGCGTTCGCCATGACGCGCAAGGGGCTGGCCGAGCAGGCACTCGGCGCGGGCCTGGTGTTCTCGGCCGTCGGCGGGCTGTTCGGCACGGTGGTGCTGATCGTGGCGGCGCCCGCGCTGGCCGACTTCGCGCTCAACTTCAGTTCGTTCGAGTACTTCTGGCTGGTGCTGCTGGGCCTGACCTGCGCCGTCTTCATCACTTCAGACCGCCCGCTCAAGGGCCTGGTCACCCTGCTGCTCGGGCTGCTGGTGGCGTGCATCGGCCTCGGCAACCCGGCGGGCTTTCCGCGCTTCACCTTCGGCAACACCGAGATGACCGGCGGCATCGGCATGATCCCGATGATGATCGGCATGTTCGCCATCTCGGAGGTGATCCGGTTCGTGGTGGACACCAGTCCGCCGGCGGTGCTGGTGGTCGAGAAGGTCGGCAACGTGCTGGCCGGGCAATGGGCGCTGGCGAAGAAGTACCCGAAGCAGATCCTGCGCGGCAGCGTGCTGGGCACGGCGGTCGGCGCGCTGCCGGGCGCGGGCGCCGACATCGCGGCGTGGATGTCGTACGCCATGAGCAAGAAGTTCTCGAAGGAGCCGGAGAAGTTCGGCACGGGGCACGTCGAGGGCATCGTCGAGTCCGGCTCCGCCAACAACAGCGCGCTGGCCGGCGCGTGGATTCCGGCGCTGGTGTTCGGCATTCCCGGCGACTCGATCACGGCCATCGTGATCGGCGTGCTGTACATGAAGAACATGAATCCGGGGCCGACGCTGTTCACCACCAATCCGCAGAACATCTACGCGGTGTTCCTGCTGTTCATCCTGGCCAACCTGATCATGGTGCCGCTGGGGCTGCTGTGCATCAAGGCGGCGCGCCACGTGCTGCGCGTGCCGCGCAACATCCTGATGCCGGTGATCCTGCTGTTCTGCATCGTCGGCACCTTCGCCATCAACAACGCGATGTTCGAGGTGGGCGTGATGCTGGTGGCCGGCATCGTGGCCTACCTGCTGGAGGCCAACCGCTTCCCGATCGCGCCGGCGATCCTGGGCGTGGTGCTGGGCGGCATGCTGGAGGAGAACTTCATCACCTCGATGATCAAGTCCGACGGCAACCTGCTGGCCTTCGTCACCCGCCCGCTGGCCGCGACGCTGGCAGCGGTGACGCTGCTGGTGTGGTTCGCGCCGGTGGTGATGAAGCTGGTGCGCAAGCGGAGCTTGCACACCCTGCCGGGAACCGGCTTGTAGGGTGTGCAAGCCTGCTTGCGCACCAGGCGTGTTCAGGGCGGTGCGTAGGGGTGCAGCTTTGCTGCACACCCTCCCCGCTCAAGGCCGCTTCACCTTCAATTTCTCCGCCCACGGCGCCAGCGCTTCGAGCACGCCCGCGTGCAGCGTGACGCCCTCCTCGCGCTGACGCTGCGCCAGCAGGAACCCCTTCTCGCCCGGCAACCGCACCGGCCGCTGCGGATCGGCCGGTCGCGACGCGTGGCACTGCCTGGCGACCTCGCCCATCTGCCGCAGGAACGCAT
>SEGN01000079.1 GCA_004211245.1 Variovorax sp. | reverse complement strand
TCTTCCATCAGGCCGACGTTGTGGATGTCGGGCACCTTCGAGCAGCCCACGCCCTGGTCGATCCAGCGCACCACGTAGCCCAGGATGCCCTGCACGTTGTTGTCGAGTTCCTGCTGCTTCTCGGCGTCGGTCCAGTTCGGCGTCGCGGTGATCGGCACCTGCAGCAGGTCGTTCAGGATGTTGTCGCGCTCGGCGTCGGCGTCGATCTTCTCGAGCTCCTTCTGCACCTCGGCCACATTGACCTGGTGGTAGTGCAGCGCGTGGAGTGTCGCGGCGGTCGGCGACGGCACCCATGCGGTGTTGGCGCCGGCCTTCGGGTGCGCGATCTTCTGCTTCAGCATGTCGGCCATCAGGTCGGGCATGGCCCACATGCCCTTGCCGATCTGTGCCTTGCCGCGCAGGCCGCAGTTGAGGCCGACCAGCACGTTGTTCTTCTCGTAGGCGGCGATCCACTTCGTCTTCTTGATATCGCCCTTGCGCAGCATCGGGCCGCCCTGCATCGCGGTGTGCATCTCGTCGCCCGTGCGGTCGAGGAAGCCGGTGTTGATGAAGGCCACGCGCGCAGCGGCCGCAGCGATGCAGGCCTGCAGGTTCACGCTGGTGCGGCGCTCCTCGTCCATGATGCCGAGCTTCACGGTGTTGGCTGGCAGGCCGAGCAGCTGCTCGACGCGGCCGAACAGCTCGCTCGCGAACGCGACTTCGGCCGGGCCGTGCATCTTGGGCTTGACGATGTAGATGCTGCCGGTGCGCGAGTTGCCCTTGCGCTTCAGATCGATGGTGGCGATGGTCGTCGTCACCACGGCGTCGAGGATGCCTTCCGGAATCTCCTTGCCGCCGGCGTACAGCACGGCCGGGTTGGTCATCAGGTGGCCCACATTGCGCAGGAACATCAGCGAGCGACCGTGCAGCTTGAGGGGCTTGCCGTCGGCGCCGGTGTACTCGCGGTCCGCGTTCAGCCCGCGCGTGAAGGTCTTGCCGCCCTTGGCGACTTCCTCGGTCAGCGTGCCCTGGATGATGCCGAGCCAGTTGCCGTACGCCACCACCTTGTCGGCCGCGTCCACCACGGCCACCGAGTCCTCGAGGTCGAGGATGGTCGAGAGCGCGGCTTCCATGATCACGTCGCTGATGCCGGCCGGGTCGGTCTTGCCGATCACGGTGGAGCGATCGAGCTGGATGTCGATGTGGATGCCGTTGTGCTTCAGCAGCACCGACGATGGCGCGGCGGCGTCGCCCTGGTAGCCGACGAACTGCGCCGGATCGGCCAGGGTGGTGGTGCTGCTTTGCAGCACGATGTGCAGCGCGCCGTCCTTCACGCTGTAGCCGGTGGCCAGCTTGTGCGAGCCGTTGGCCAGCGGCGCGGCCTGGTCGAGCACCTCGCGTGCAAACTCGATGACCTTGGCCCCGCGCACCGGGTTGTAGCCCTTGCCCTTGTCGGCGCCATCCGTTTCGGGAATGGCATCGGTGCCGTAGAGCGCGTCGTACAGGGAACCCCAGCGCGCGTTGGCCGCGTTGAGCGCGTAGCGCGCATTCAGGATCGGCACCACCAGTTGCGGGCCGGCCTGCTGCGCGAGTTCGGCGTCGACGTTCGTGGTCGTGGCTTTCGTCCCCTTCGGCACCGGCAGCAGGTAGCCGATCTTCTCCAGGAAGGCGCGGTAGGCGGGCATGTCGGCGATCGGACCAGGGTTGGCCTTGTGCCAGGCGTCCATCTCGGCCTGGATGCGGTCGCGCTCGGCCAACAGCGCCACGTTCTTCGGCGCCAGGTCGGTCACGATCGCATCGAAGCCTTTCCAGAACGCGGCGCTGTCGGTGCCGGTGGCGGGCAGCACCTGCTGCTCGATGAACTGGTGGAGCTCGGTGGCGACCTGGAGGCCGTGGGCGGTGGTGCGTTCAGTCATGGGGTGCCTCTCAAAGGGAATAGGCGCCGTGCAAGGCGCATGCCGTTACTTTATTTGATACTGGGCTCAGTATTAAGAAGTCAAAAGACGATTGATTGATGACCAAATCGAGTGCAATCGCTGGCGGGCAAGGTGCACCGCACAATGTATTCAGTCGCAGGAGACCTGTGTGAATCCCGTTCCCCAACATCCCCCATTTCCGGCCGTCCTGATCAGCGAGGTCGGCCCGCGCGACGGTCTGCAATCGGTCAAGGCCACGATGCCGACGGCCGACAAGCTGCGCTGGATCGATGCGTTGCATGCGGCCGGCGTGCGAGAGATCGAGGTCGCGTCGTTCGTTCCCGCCAGATTGCTGCCGCAGATGGCCGATGCTGCGGATGTCGTGCGCCACGCGATCGGTCTGCCCGGCCTCACCGTGATGGCGCTGGTACCCAACCGTCGCGGCGCCGAGGCCGCGCTGGCGGCGGGTGTGCACAAGCTCACCATGCCCGTCTCGGCCAGCGCCGCGCACTCGCTCGCCAACGTGCGCAAGACGCGCGACGAGATGGTCGAGGAGGTGCGCGCCATCGCCGACCTGCGTCGCCAGACCGCGCCGCACGTGAAGCTCGAGGCCGGCATCTCGACGGCCTTCGGCTGCACCCTCCAGGGTGACGTGCCCGAAGACGAAGTGATCCGGCTCGCGGTGCGATGCGTGGAGGCCGGCGCCGACGAGGCGGGCCTGTCGGACACCGTCGGCTATGCCAACCCCGCGCAGGTGCGGCGCCTGTTCCGGCGGCTGCGTGCCGAGCTGGGCCAGCACGCCGGTGCAGCCCACATGCACAACACGCGCGGCCTCGGCCTGGCCAACTGCCTCGCGGCGTTCGAAGAGGGCGTGCGCACCTTCGACGCGTCGCTCGGCGGCCTCGGCGGCTGTCCCTACGCGCCCGGCGCCTCGGGCAACGTGGTCACGGAAGACCTGGTCTTCATGTTCGAGGCCATGGGCGTGCGCACCGGCATCGACATCGACAGGCTCATCGCCGCGCGGGAACCGCTCGTTGCCGGCCTGCCGGGCGAGCCGGTCTACGGCATGACGCCCGAAGCCGGGCTCCCCAAGGGTTTCGTTCCAGGAGGATTGCATGTCTGAGCCCATCACGCCGCTTCCCTACGCCGGCATCCGCGTCGTCGAGTTCACCCACATGGTGATGGGGCCGACCTGCGGCATGCTGCTGGGCGACCTGGGTGCCGAAGTCATCAAGGTCGAGCCGATCGACGGCGACAACACGCGACGGCTGCTCGGCTCCGGCGCAGGCTTTTTTCCGACCTTCAACCGCAACAAGAAGAGCATCGCGCTCGACCTGAAGCAGTCCGAAGGCGTCGAAGCCGCGCTCAGGCTCATCGCCACCGCCGACATCGTGAGCGAGAACTTCAAGCCCGGCACCATGAAGAAGCTGGGGCTCGACTACGACACGCTCCGCAAGCTGAACCCGCGCCTCGTCTACGTGAGCCACAAGGGCTTCCTGCCCGGCCCCTACGACCACCGCACCGCGCTGGACGAGGTGGTTCAGATGATGGGCGGCCTGGCCTACATGACCGGCCGCGCCGGCGACCCGCTGCGCGCCGGCACCAGCGTGAACGACATCATGGGCGGCATGTTCGGCGCCATCGGCGCGATGGCCGCGCTGCGCCAGCGCGACGTGACGGGCGAAGGCTGCGAGGTGCAGTCCGCCCTGTTCGAGAACAACATCTTCCTGGTGGCGCAGCACATGATGCAGTTCGCCGCCACCGGCCGCGCCGCCGACCCGATGCCCAGCCGCATCTCGGCCTGGGGCGTGTACGACGTCTTCACCGTCAAGGATGGCGAGCAGATCTTCCTGGCCGCGGTCAGCGACAAGCAGTGGGCCATCTTCTGCAAGGCGTTCGGCCTGGCGGAGATGCTGGCCGACCCGCGCCTGAAGACCAACAACGACCGCGTGATGGCACGCGAGTGGATGATGCCGGTCCTGCGCTCGCACCTGGCTTCGCGCAGCGCCGCCGAACTCAGTGCGGTGTTCGAGGCCAACGAGCTGCCCTTCGCGCCGATCACCAGGCCGCAGGACCTGTTCGACGACCCGCACCTCAACGCGACCGGCGGTCTCGCGCCCGTGCGCATGAACGACGGCAGCCTGTCGAAGGTGCCGCTGATGCCCTTCACGCTGGGCGGTGAACGACCCGGCATCCGGCTGCAGCCGCCCGAGCTGGGCGAGCACACCGACGCCCTGCTCGGGGAGGTCGGCTACAGCGCCGCCGACATCGCGCGGCTCAAGGCACAGCACGTCGCTGCCGGCACCTCGGAATGACATGGATCGCCTCACCCAGCTCGAATCCTTCGTTTCCGTCGCGACGCGCGGTAGCCTGACGGCAGCCGCCCGGGCCGAAGGGGTCGCACCGGCCATCATGGGCCGGCGCATCGACGCGCTGGAAGAGCGGCTCGGCGTCAAGCTGCTGGTGCGTACCACGCGCCGCATCACGCTCACGCATGAAGGCAGCGCCTTTCTCGAGGATTGCCAGCGCCTGCTGGTTGAGGTCGCCAACGCAGAGGCCAGCGTGAGCGCCGGCGGCGTGAAGGCCAGCGGCCACCTGCGGGTGACCGCGCCGGCCGGCTTCGGCCGTCGCCATGTGGCGCCCTTGGTACCGCGTTTCCACGCGCTGCATCCGGAGGTGCGCATCTCGCTGAACCTCAGCGACCGGGTGATCGACGTGGCCGGCGAGGGCTACGACTGCGCCGTGCGCGTCGGCGATTTGCCCGACTCGTCGCTGGTGAGCCTGCGCCTGGCCGACAACCGGCGCCGCTGCGTGGCCACGCCGGAGTTCGTGCGCCGACATGGCGCGCCGCGCCACCCGGGCGACCTGGTGCGCTTCAGCTGTCTCACGCTGTCGAGCGACGCATCGCAAACCCGCGGCTGGGCGTTTCGCGTGCCGGCCGAAGACGGCGCAGAGGGCGGCGATCAGGTCATCCACCTCAAGCCGACCGGCCCGCTGGACTGCACCGACGGCCAGGTGCTGCACGACTGGTGCCTGGCCGGCCACGGCATCGCCTGGCGCAGCACCTGGGAGGTCGAGGCCGAGATCGACGCCGGCCTGCTGGTCCCGCTGCTCGACGCCTTTGCCGCGCCGCCGAACGGCGTGTATGCGGTGTTTCCCCAGCGCAAGCACCTGCCGTTGCGCGTGCGCCTCTGGATCGATTTTCTGAAGCAGCAGTACGCCATGCCGGAGTTCTGGGGCGGCACAATCGCCGCATGACGCTCGAAGCCATCCTCGCCTATCTGCACCTGCTCGCCATCCTGACGATGGTCGTCTTCATCGCCAGCGAGGCCGCGCTGTGCCGCGTGGAGTGGCTCAACGCCGCCGTGGTCGAGCGGCTCGCCAAGGTCGACCTGGTCTACGGCATCGCGGCGGTCGCGGTGCTGGCGACCGGCGTGGCGCGCACCTGGTGGGGCATGAAGGGCACGGCCTGGTACTGGACCAACCCGCTGCTGCACATCAAGCTGACGCTTTTCATCGTCATCGGCGTGGTCTCGATCTTCCCGACGCTCACCTACATCCGATGGCGCAAAACGGTTCGTGCCAGCGGTGCGCTGCCGGCCGAGGCGGAGATCCGCAAGACGCGCAAGCTGGTGATGGTGCAGGCCCACCTGCTCGCCGTGATCCCGCTCGTCGCCGTGTTCCTGGCGCGCGGCTTCGGCAAGTAGCTCCGGGGGCTTTGGCAGTTCGTGAAACACCGCGGGCCGGCTCCGCCGGTCCGCAGGTGTTGCCCCCGGTAGGGGGTAGGCGAAGCGGACACGAAGTGCCGCGCAGCCTGGGGGCGAGCAACCTCAAGCCGGCTTGTTGCTCAGGCATTCCTTCATGAAGGCCTTGCGCTCGTCGCCCTTGAGCGTCTTCGCCTTGGTGTCGGCGTTGCAGGTCTTCATCTTGGTTTGCGGGGTTTCGGCCATGGCCGGCTTGGCGCTCAGGCACGACTTCATGAAGGCCTTGCGTTCGTCGCCCTTGAGCGTCTTGGCTTTCTCGTCGGCATTGCAGGTGGCCATCTTGCTCTGCTGTGCGGTCGGCGCCTTGTCGGCGGCGTGGGCGGCGCTGAACGAAAGACAGGCGCTCACGGCGATCAGGGAGAGAAGTTTCTTCATGGTGTAGTTCCTCAGGGTTGAACGGGATGTGACAGTCGCGCCCCGCAGGGGCCATCGATGCTAACGGGCGAAGCGCTGCGCCGGATGACCGCCGGGGGCCGTCGCCGGCTGCCCCGGTAAAATTCCCGGATGCTATTGGTCAAACAAGAGCTGCTCGCGGCCCTCGCGAGCACGCTCGAATCCCTCCTGCCCGGCGCTGGCGCCAAAGCCGCCTTCGAGTCGCCCAAGGTGGCGGCGCATGGCGACTTCGCCAGCACCGCCGCGATGCAGCTTGCCAAACCGCTGCAACGCAAGCCGCGCGAACTGGCCGAGCAACTGAGCGCTGCGCTGCTCGCCACGCCGGCGTTCGGGCGGTGGGTCGAGGCGGTCGAGATCGCCGGCCCCGGCTTTCTCAACATCCGGCTCAAGACCGCCGCCAAGCAGCAGATCGTGCGCGAGGTCCTGGCCGACGGCGCGGCCTTCGGGCAGCAGCCGGCCCATGACGAGCGCGTGCTGGTCGAGTTCGTCTCGGCCAATCCGACCGGCCCGCTGCATGTCGGCCACGGCCGTCAGGCCGCGCTGGGCGATGCGATCTGCAACCTGCTCGCCACGCAGGGCGACCAGGTCTGGCGCGAGTTCTACTACAACGATGCCGGCGTGCAGATCCAGACGCTGGCGCGCAGCACGCAATTGCGCGCCCAGGGGCTGAAGCCCGGCGACGCGGGCTGGCCCGAGCAGGCCTACAACGGCGACTACATCGCCGACATCGCCGAGGAGTTCAAGGCCGGCAAGACCGTCAAGTCGGACGACCGGGAGGTCACGGCCAGCGGCGACACCGACGACATCGACGCCATCCGCGAGTTCGCCGTGGCCTACCTGCGTCGCGAGCAGGATCTGGACTTGAAGGCCTTCCGCGTCCGCTTCGATCATTACTACCTCGAATCCAGCCTGTACACCAGCGGCAAGGTGGCTGCAGCGGTCGACAAGCTGGTCGCGGCCGGCAAGACCTACGAGTTGGATGGCGCACTGTGGCTGAAGTCGACCGACTACGGCGACGACAAGGACCGCGTCATGAAGAAGGGCGACGGCACCTACACGTACTTCGTGCCCGACGTGGCGTATCACATCGCCAAGTGGGAGCGCGGCTTCCACAAGGTGGTGAACATCCAGGGCACCGACCACCACGGCACCATCGCCCGTGTGCGCGCCGGGCTGCAGGCCGTCGGCGAGGGCATTCCGGCGGACTACCCCGACTACGTGCTGCACACCATGGTGCGCGTGATGCGCGGCGGCGAAGAGGTCAAGATCTCCAAGCGCGCCGGCAGCTATGTCACGTTGCGCGACCTGATCGAATGGACCAGCACCGACGCGGTGCGCTTCTTCCTGCTCTCGCGCAAGCCCGACACCGAATACCTGTTCGACGTCGACCTCGCGGTTTCGCAGAGCAACGACAACCCGGTCTTCTATGTGCAGTACGCGCACGCGCGCATCCGCAAGATGCTGCGCGACTGGGGCGGCGAGGTGGCGTCGCTGCAAGGGGTCGACCTGTCGCCGCTCGAAGTGCCGCAGGCGCAGACGCTGATGCTGCAGCTTGCCAAGTACCCCGAGATGCTGAGCACCGCCGCGCGCGATTTCGCGCCGCACGACGTCACCTTCTACCTGCGCGAACTCGCGGCCAACCTGCACAGTTACTACGACGCGGAGCGCGTGCTGGTGGACGACGAAGCCGTGAAAAAGGCGCGCCTGGCGCTGGTCGCCGCCTGTGCGCAGGTGCTGCACAATGGCCTGGCGGTGCTGGGCGTCAGCGCCCCCGAGAAAATGTGAGCTTCCCATGAAAAAAACGCAACGCGGCAACGTCGTCATCGGTCTGATCATCGGCCTCGTCCTGGGTCTCGGGGTCGCGCTCGGCATCGCGGTCTACGTGACCAAGGTGCCGATTCCCTTCATGACCAAGACGCAGCGCGGCGGCGCGGAGCAGGACGAGGCCGAAGCGCGCAAGAACCGCGACTGGGATCCGAATGCGCCGCTGGCCGGAAAGTCCGCAGCACCCAAACCCGCGCCGACGCCCGCCACGACCGGCCCGCTCAACCCGCCCAGCAGCGCTCCGGTGCCGGTGGTGGTCGCTCCTGCCGCGAAGCCCGCGGATCCGGCGGCTGCGCGCGGCGGCCGCACGGCCCCTGTGCCGGCCGAAGCCAATGCCTTGCCATCCACCGATCCGCTCGGCGACCTCGCGCGCTCACGTGCCGGCAACAATCCGCCGCCCTCGACCGCCGTGGCTGCCAACACGCCCGCGGGCCCCGACCCGTTCATGTACTTCGTGCAGGCTGGCGCCTTCCGCACGACGGAAGATGCCGATGCGCAGCGCGCCAAGCTGTCGCTGATGGGGGTCGAGGCCCGCGTGACCGAGCGCGAGCAGGCCGGCCGGACCGTCTACCGTGTGCGGGCCGGACCGTACAACAAGAAGGACGATGCCGACCGTCTCAAGGAGCGCCTCGCCAGCGGCGGCTTCGACGCGGATCTGGTGCGCGTCCAGCGATAGAACAATCGGAACTTCGCGCCGCGTGCCGGGGTCTGTCAGCCGTACAGGAGAACTTATCCATATGAAACGCCGAGATTTTTCGCTGGCCGCCACGTCGATCGGCTTGCTGCCGCTGGCCGGCCCCTCGCACGCCCAGGCGCGCATGTTCAATGCCGGCAAGGACTACGTCCAGCTCGGCAAGCCCGCACCGGTCGACACGCCGGCCGGCAAGGTGGAGGTGGTCGAGTTCTTCTCGTACAACTGCCCGCACTGCGCCGCGTTCGAGCCCAAGCTGGAAGCCTGGGTCAAGAATCTGCCGCCGCACGTGAACTTCAAGCGCGTGCCGGTCGCCTTCGTCGGCAACGACGTGGAAACCAAGCAGCGCCTCTACTACACGCTCGAAGCGATGGGCAAGGTCGAAGAGTTCCAGCTCAAGCTGTTCCAGGCCATCCACCGGGATCGCCAGCCGCTGTTCGGCGATGCGCCCATCCTGGCCTGGTCGGAGAAGCAGCCGGGCCTCGACGCGAAGAAGTTCGCCGAGATGTTCAAGTCGTTCTCGGTGTCGGGCAAGGTCAAGCGTGCAACCCAGTTGCAGAACGAGTACCAGGTCGGCGGGGTGCCTGCGCTGGGCGTGGCCGGCCGGTTCTATGTCGATGGCGAACTCGCCGGGAACCTCGATCGGGCGTTGCAGGTCACCGACTACCTGATTTCCGAAGCCCGGAAGGCTTGACGTAAAGTCAACCGAAAGTAAACGGGCCCGCCTTTGGCGGGCTTTTTCGTCAAGGCCGCGTCAGTCGGCCGCATACAATGGCGCAGCAAGTTTCGTGCCTTTATGACCTCGCGCTCCAAATCCCAACCCCTCCTTCATCCCTTTCGCCGCGGGGCGCTCTGCCTCCTGGTGGCAGCCGCTGCGTCGGTCGCGCACGCCGAAAAGGCCGACCGCACCAAGCCGATGAACATCGAGTCGGACGCGATGCGCTACGACGACCTGAAGCAGACCAGCGTGTTCACCGGTGCGGTGGTGGTGACCAAGGGCACCATCATCATCCGCGGCGCGCGAATCGACGTGCGTCAGGATCCCGAGGGCTACCAGTACGGCGTGGTCACCGCGGCGCCCGGCAAGCTGGCTTACTACAAGCAGCGCCGTGACGTGCCGGGCGGCGACGAATGGATCGAGGGCGAGGCCGATCGCATCGAGTACGACAGCCGCGCCGACAACGTCAAGTTCATCGGCCATGCCGTGATGCGGCGGTTGCTGGGCACCAAGGTCAACGACGAAAGCAGCGGCCCGCTGATCGTGTACGACCAGAGCAACGACACCTTCACGGTGAACGGTTCGACGCTGCCGCCCGACGCCGCCGTGGCCGCGGGCCAGCAGGGCAGCCGGGTGCGCGCGGTGTTGACGCCGCGCTCGGCCACGCCGGGCGCGCCGGGCAGCAAGGCGCCCGCGGCGCCGACGTCGGCGCCCGGACCGGGTCTGCGGCCGTCCACCACCCTCGACGGGGAACCGCGCAAGTGAGCGACGGCACGGCGGCGATCGATCGCAGCACCGAGCCCGGCTTCGACGGTGCGGCGCCGCGTGCGGTTGCCGTGCCGCTGGCCGTCACCGGCAGCCGGCTCGAGGCGCGCGGCCTGCAGAAGAGCTACGGCAGCCGCATGGTGGTCAAGAACGTGTCGCTGGACGTGCAGAAGGGCGAAGTGGTCGGATTGCTGGGCCCCAACGGCGCCGGCAAGACCACGTCGTTCTACATGATCGTCGGCCTGGTGCGCGCCGATGCCGGCGAGATCACCATCGACGGCGAGCCGATCGCGCACATGCCGATCCACCGGCGCGCGCGCATGGGGCTTTCCTACCTGCCGCAGGAAGCCTCGATCTTCCGCAAGCTCACGGTGGAGCAGAACGTGCGGGCCGTGCTGGAGCTGCAGTTCGAGCCCGATGCGTCCGGCAAACCGGCGCCGCTCAGCAAGGCCCGCATCGAGGAGCGCCTGACCGAACTGCTGAGCGATCTGCGCGTGGAGCATTTGCGCGAATCGCCGGCGCTGGCGCTGTCCGGCGGCGAGCGTCGCCGCGTCGAGATCGCGCGCGCGCTGGCGACCCAGCCGCGCTTCATCCTGCTGGACGAACCGTTCGCGGGCATCGACCCGATCGCCGTGATCGAGATCCAGCGGATCATCAGCTTCCTGAAAGAGCGCGGCATCGGCGTGCTCATCACCGACCACAACGTGCGCGAGACGCTGGGCATCTGCGACCACGCCTTCATCATCAGCGACGGGCAAGTGCTGGCACAAGGCACGCCTTCGGAGATCGTCGACAACGCCGAGGTACGCAGGGTGTACCTGGGCGAACACTTCCGGATGTAGGGCGTCGATGAAGCAAGGCCTGTCGCTGCGCGTTTCGCAGCACTTGGCGCTGACGC
>SEGN01000440.1 GCA_004211245.1 Variovorax sp. | reverse complement strand
GTCGCGAGCCTGAGCCTCGCCGTGGCGCTCACCGTGATGGTCGCGAGCTTCCGCGACTCCGTCACGCGCTGGCTCGACGTGGTGCTGCCGGCCGACCTGTACCTTCGCGCCGCCAGCGCTGGCGCGGCCGGCGATGCCGGTGCCTTCGCGCCCGCGCTGGTGCAGGCGATCGCGCAAGTGCCTGGCGTGGCACGCGTCGGCACCGTGCGGGCACGGCCCGTGTCGCTCTCGCCCGCGCAGCCGCCGGTCATGTTGCTGGCGCGCAGCTTCGACGGCGACCCCTCGCGGGCACTGCCGCTGGTCGGCGAGGCGTTGCCGACGCCTGCGGGGCACATCGGCGTCTACGTGAGCGAGGCGATGGTCGACCTGTACGGGGCCAAGCCGGGCACGGTGTTCGCACCGCTCTCGAAGACGTTCGGTCCGGCCAAGTTCTTCGTGAGCGGCGTGTGGCGCGACTATGTCCGCCAGTTCGGCTCCGTCGTGCTCGACGCGCGCGACTTCGAGCGGTTGAGCGGCGACCGCAGCGTCAACGACGTGTCGATCTGGCTGACGCCGGGCGCGGCCGAGGCGCAGGTGCAGCAGAGCGTGCGCGCGCTGGTCGCGGCGCAGCAGCCTGCAGCCGGCGGGATCAGCGGCGACACGATCGAGTTCGCGTCCGTCGGCCAGTTGCGCGCCACGTCGCTGCGCATCTTCGACCGCAGCTTCGCGGTCACCTACTGGCTGCAGGCGGTGGCGATCGCCATCGGCCTGTTCGGCATTGCTGCCAGCTTCAGCGCGCAGGTGCTGGCGCGGCGCAAGGAGTTCGGCCTGCTTGTTCACCTGGGCTTCACGCGCAGGCAGGTGCTCGCCGTGGTGGCGGGCGAAGGCGCGGCGTGGACCGTGATCGGCGCCTTCGCCGGGATGGCGCTCGGGCTCGCGGTGTCGGTGGTGCTGGTGAAGGTGGTCAATCCCCAGAGCTTCCACTGGACGATGGACATGCTGGTGCCCTGGGGCCGCCTGCTCACGCTGTGCGCAGCCGTGGTCGCGGCCGGCACGGTCACGGCCTGGCTCGCCGGGCGTGCGGCCGCCGGGCGGGATGCGGTGATGGCAGTGAAGGAAGACTGGTGACAATGCGCCCGATGACCCCTTCCATGCCCTCGCCCGGCTGGCTCAGCACGGCCATCCACCGCATCGAAGCCGACTACCAGCGCAGCGCCGACACGCACCTGATCCCGTTGCCCCTGCCCGCGCTCGCGGCGGCGGGCATCGACCTTTACCTGAAGGACGAGTCGACACACCCCACGGGCAGCCTCAAGCACCGGCTGGCGCGTTCCCTCTTCCTGTACGCGCTGTGCAACGGGTACGTGCGCGAGGGCACCACGATCGTCGAGGCCTCCAGCGGGTCCACCGCGGTGAGCGAGGCCTACTTCGCGCGGCTGCTGGGGTTGCCTTTCATCGCCGTGATGCCCCGCAGCACCTCGGCCGAGAAGATCGCGCAGATCGGCTTCTACGGCGGCCAATGTCATTTTGTCGACCGCGCGGACGAGGTGTACGGCGAGGCGCGCTCGCTCGCGCAACGCAGCGGCGGGCACTACATGGACCAGTTCACCTACGCCGAGCGTGCGACCGACTGGCGCGGCAACAACAACATCGCGGAGAGCATGTTCGCCCAGATGGCGCGCGAGCGGCATCCGGTGCCCGCCTGGATCGTGGTCGGTGCGGGCACGGGCGGCACCAGCGCGACCATCGGCCGTTACGTGCGCTACCGATGCCACGACACGCAACTCTGCGTCGCCGATCCCGAGGGTTCGGTGTTCGCGGCCTACCACCGCACCGGCGACGCGTCGCTCACCGCACCGGGCTCGCGCATCGAAGGCATCGGGCGCCCGCGTGTGGAGGCGAGCTTCATCCGCACGCTGGTCGATCGCATGGTCGTGGTGCCGAATGCCGACTCCGTGGCCGCCATGCGTGCGCTCTCGGCGCTGCTCGGGCGCAAGGTCGGGCCGTCCACCGGCACCAACCTGGCCGCGATGCTCGCCCTCGCGCACGAAATGCGCGAGGCGGGCCGGCAGGGCGCGATCCTTTCGCTGCTGTGCGACGCCGGCGAGCGCTACCTGCCGAGCTACCACGACGCAGCCTGGGTGCGCGAAAGCTTCGGCGACATCGGCGAAGCCGAGCGGCGCATCGGCGCCCTGCTGCGATGACGTTCCCCGGCCTGTCGCGCAGGGCCGTGATGCTGGCCGCGCTCGCGAGCCCGGCCGCATGGGCGCTGCCGCCGCGCAGCCTCGTCTTCCCGCGCGACTTCGGCAGCCACCCCGACCTGCGCACCGAGTGGTGGTACATCACCGGCCATGCCAACGCGGGCGAGCGCACTTTCGGCTACCAGGTCACCTTCTTCCGCTCGCGTGTCGACGACACGCAGGGCATGCGCTCCGCGTTCGCCGCGAAGCAG
>SEGN01000439.1 GCA_004211245.1 Variovorax sp. | reverse complement strand
TTGGAGCGGATGTTGACGTCCAGCACCTTCGAGAAGGCGTCGTCCGGGATGCCCGACAGCGGCCCGTAGTACGGGTTCACCGCGGCGTTGCAGACCAGCACGTCGACCGGACCATAGACCTGCTCGGTCTGGTCGACCAGCGCGGAGATCTCGTCCTTGCGCGAGATGTTGCAGGCGATCGCGGTGGCCTCCAGGCCCTCGCCGCGCAACTGGTCGACCACTGCCTTGCAGGCGTCGACCTTGCGGCTGGTGATGACCACGCGGGCGCCGGCGCGCGCATAGGCGACCGCGATGGCGCGCCCGATGCCGCGCGAAGAGCCGGTCACGATGGCCGTCTTGCCTTTCAGGGAGAAGCTTTCCATGGCGATGTCCTTCAACGGTTGACGAATCGTGGCGCGCGCTTCTCGACGAAGGCACGGGCTGCTTCCAGGTGGTCTTCGGTCATGCCGCACCGGATGTGGCGGATCGCCTCGTGGTCGAGCGCCTGCGCGAGCGTGGCGCCCTGCGCCGCCGCATTGAGATTGGCCTTGATGTGGCCGAGCGTGATGGTCGGGCCGTCGGCCAGCTGTTGCGCCAGCGCGCGCCCGGCCGCGTCCAGCTCGGCGTCCGGCACGACGCGCGTGACGAGCCCCATCGCCAGCGCCTCGTCCGCCTTCAGCACCGGCGACAGCAACGCGAAGGCGCGCGCACGCGGCCCGAGCAGCTGGGTGAGGAACCAGGTGCTGCCGAAATCGCCCGACAGCCCGACCTTGGCGAAGGCGGAGGTGAGCTTGACGGTGTCGCTGGCGATCAGCAGGTCGCACGCCAGTGCCAGCGACAGGCCTGCGCCAGCCACGGCACCGCGCGCCACGGCCACGGTCGGCTTCGGCATCTCGTGCAGCAGACGGGCGCACTCCATGTGCTCGCGCAACTGCAACGTGCGCGATTCGAGCGTGTGCTGTGTCGCGTCGTCGTCGGCCATCGCCTTGACGTCGCCGCCGGCACAGAAGCCGCGTCCCGCGCCCGTGAGCACCACCGCGCGCACCTGGGTGTCGATGGCGGCGCGGCGCAGCGCGGCCAGCAGTGCCTCGGTCATGGGCACCGTGAGCGCGTTCAGCCGCTCGGGCCGGTTCAGGGTCAGCGTCAGCACGCCGCCCTCCTGGTGTTCGATCAGTTCCTGGTTCAAGTCCGTGTCTCCTTTGGATGGAATGGTTCTCTCAGATCGCACCGCCCGACGCCAGCGCCTGCACGCGACCGGCGTCGTAGCCCAGCCAGTCGCGCAGCACGTCGGCGCTGTGCTCGCCCACCTGCGGCAGCGGGCTGCGGATGGTGAGCGGCGTGTCGGAGAGGTGGATCGTCACGCCCTGCATCGGTACGCTCGTGCCCGCGAACGGAACATCGACGATGCCCTGCCGATGGCGAAGCTGCTCGTTGCGCACCACCTCGTCGATGCGCGCGATCTTCGCGCAGGGCACGCCCTGCGCTTCCAGACGGGCGACGACGGTGTCGGCATCGTGCGCGAGCATCCACTCGGCCACGATGCCCTCGATCGCGTCGCGGTGCTCGAGCCGACTCGCCATGGTGGCGAAGCGCGGATCCTCGATGAGCGCCGGCTGCACCATCGCGCGCAGCACGCGCGGGAACATGTTGTCGTCGCCGCCCACCATCAGCACATGGCGACCGTCGCGCGTGGCGAAGGTGTTGGACGGCGCCACGAAGCGGTCGCGGCTACCGACACGCGTCATCGTGGTGCCGAGCAGGAGTTGCTGCGGGATCGCCGTCATCAGCATCGAGGCTGCGCTCTCGAGCAACGACACGTCGACCATCTGCCCCTTGCCGCTGGTCTGGCGCGCGTGCAGCGCCGCCAGGATGCCGAGCGCCGCGTACATGCCGGTGGTGTAGTCGCACATGAAGGCGCCGATCATGGTGGGCGGGCCGTCGATCGGGCCGGTCAGGTCCATCAACCCGCTCATGGCCTGCGCAACGCCATCGAAGCACTGCTTGTCCGCCAGCGGGCCGTCCTGGCCGAAGCCCGAGATGCGCGCCATCACGAGCCGCGGGTTCAGCGCATGGACCGCGTCCCAGCCCAGGCCCATCTTCTCCATGGTGCCAGGACGGAAGTTCTCGACCAGCACGTCTGCCTTCGTGATCAGCTCGCGCAGCACCGCGAGGCCTTCATCGTGCCGCAGGTCGATGCCCAGGCTCTTCTTGTTGCGGTTCACGATGAAGGTGTAGAGGCTCTGCCCCTGCACCGCGGGCATCGCGCGGCGCGCGTACTCGCCTTCCCCGGGCGGCTCGATCTTCACCACTTCCGCGCCCATGTCGCCGAGCATCATGGCGCAGTACGGGCCGGCGATGAAGCGCGACAGATCGAGTACGCGCAGTCCGTCAAGCGAAGTCATGGTGATGGCCCGGTCTCGTTGTTCTGTTCATTTGTTATATCATATTTAAAAT
>SEGN01000438.1 GCA_004211245.1 Variovorax sp. | reverse complement strand
TCGAACCAGCGCGCGGTGATGGTCTTGGTCTGCGTGTAGAACATGATGACCTGCTTGCCGTAGGGCCCGAGGTCACCGAGCTTCGACGCGCGCGAGCCGGTGAACGAGAACATCGGCACAGGCACCGGGATCGGCACGTTGATTCCGACCTGGCCGACGTCGATGTCCTCCTGGAACTTGCGCGCCGCCGCGCCCGACTGCGTGAAGATCGCGGTGCCGTTGCCGTTCGGGTTGGCGTTGATCAACTCGATGGCTTCGTCGATCGTCTCTGCATTGGCCAGGCACAGCACCGGGCCGAAGATTTCCTGGTCGTAGATGGTCATGCCGGGTTTCACGTCGGCGAACACCGTCGGGCCGACGAAGTTGCCCTTCTCGTAGCCCGGCACGGTCGGCTTGCGGCCGTCCAGCGCCAGCGTCGCGCCGTCGGCGACGCCGCGCTCGATGAGGTTGTTGACACGGTCGTAGGCGGCACACGACACCAGCGGGCCGACGTCCACGCCCTTGTCGGTGCCCGCGCCGATCTTCAGCGTCTGCGCCTTGGCAACCAGCTCGGGCACCCACTTCTGCGCCTCGCCCACCAGCACCGCGACCGACACCGCCATGCAGCGCTGGCCCGCGGCACCGAAGCTGGCGCCGGCCAGCGCGTTGAGCGTCTGCTCCTTGTTGGCGTCGGGCATCACGATCGCGTGGTTCTTCGCACCCATCATGCATTGCACGCGCTTGCCGGTCGGGATGGCGCGGTTGTAGACGTGCGTGCCGACCTTGGTCGATCCGACGAAGCTGATCGCCTTGATGTCCTTGTGATCGCAGATCGCATTGACCACCGATTCACCGCCGTGGACGACGTTGAGCACGCCGGGCGGAATGCCGGCCTCGAGCGCGAGCTCGCACAGGCGCATGGTGACCATCGGGTCCTGCTCGGAGGGCTTGAGCACGAAGGTGTTGCCGGTGACGATCGCCATCGGGAACATCCACAGCGGAATCATCGCGGGGAAGTTGAACGGCGTGATGCCGGCGCAGACACCGAGCGGCTGCAGCAGCGTGTAGGTGTCGACACCGTTGGCTACGTTGTTGGCCAGCTCGCCGAGTTGCAGGTTGCCGATGGCCGAGGCGTGCTCGACCACCTCGAGGCCGCGGAACACGTCGCCTTCGGCGTCGGGCAGGGTCTTGCCTTGCTCGGCCGTGAGGATGGCGGCCAGCTCGGCCATGTTCTCGCGAATGAGCTGCTGGTACTTGAGGAAAATGCGGGCGCGCGCACCGATGGGCGTCTTGCGCCAGGTCTTGAAGGCTTCCTTGCCCGAGGCCACGGCGGCATCGACTTCGGCCGCGGTCGCGAACGGCACCCTGGCCAGCACTTCCTGCGTGGCGGGGTTGACGACGTCGCGCCACTCGGTGGTCTTCGACTCGATGAACTTGCCGCCGATGAGCAGCTTGACGGTGGCGACCTGGGTGGTCGGCGTGGTGGTGGCGTCCATGGTGTTGTCTCCTGGGGTGAATGCGATAGCGGGCAATGCTAGCTTTGCAGATTTGCATTAGCAATAGACAAATACGCACCGGCAATCTGCATAATTGCAAACCATGGACTGGGACAACCTGCGCTATTTTCTGGAGCTCTCGCGCTCGGGCACGCTGCAGAGCGCGGCGCGCCGGCTCGAAGTCGACCACACCACCGTAGCGCGCCGGATCCGGGCGCTCGAGAAGCAGATCGGCACGCCCCTCTTCTCACGCGAGGCCGACGGGCATCGGCTCACCGAGGCGGGCCGGCGATTGCAACCGCAGGTGGAAGCGATGGAAGGCGCGTTCCTCGCGGTCGAGAGCACCGCGCCCCCGTCGGAACAGGGTCTGTCGGGCCTGGTGCGCATCGGTGCGACCGAGGGCTTCGGCACCGTCGTGCTGGCGCCGAAACTCGCGCTGTTCGCGGGGCAGCATCCCAAGCTCGTGATCGACCTGCTCGCAATGCCGCGCCTGGTGCACCTGTCGCGCCGCGAGGCCGACATCGTGATCTCGCTGGAGCGGCCTGCGCGCGGCCCGGTCGTGGTGACCAAGCTGACCGACTACACGCTGCGCCTCTACGCGTCGAAGAAGTACCTGGCCAAGCACAGCCCGATCAAGGCGCGCGAAGACCTGCGCGGCCACACCTTCATCAGCTACGTGGACGACCTGCTGTTCAGCAAGGAACTGCAATACCTCGACGAGCTGTACCGGCCCGATGCATTCGCGCTGCGCAGCACCAGCGTGCTCGCGCAGTACCAGGCCACGGCTGCGGGTGCCGGCATTGCGGTGCTGCCGGCTTTCATCGCCGACCGCGACAGCGCGCTGCGGCCGTTGCTGCCGGCGCAGGCGAACTTCACCCGCACCTTCTGGATGTCGATGCCGGCCGAGACCAAGCACCTGGCGCGCATGCGCGCGGTCTGGGAGTTCCTGCGCGAGACCGCGACAGCGCAC
>SEGN01000437.1 GCA_004211245.1 Variovorax sp. | reverse complement strand
CAGAACCAGATCACGGCCAACGCCAAGATGCTCTCGGGCGGCGTGGCGGCGTCTGCGGCCATGGCGGTGGTCACGCCGGTGGAGCCGGGGCGCTATCACGTGAGCGGCGCCGTCGCGGGCTACAACGGCCAGGCGGGCATCGGCTTCAACGTGCTCAAGCGCTCGGACAACGGGCAGACCACCCTGCATGCGGGCGTGGGCTGGGCCACGGGCGGCCACAAAGCCATCGTGCGCGTCGGCTTCGGCTTTTCGTTCGACTGACCAGGGAGCAACAACATGACCAAGAAAACCATTCGATCGCTTGCAGTGGCGGGCCTGGTGCTGGCCCTGGCGGGCTGCGGTTCCACCGGCAGCACGGTGAGCACGTCCAGCGTCGCATCGGGCGCCTCGGCCGAAAAGCAGGACGTGCGCTTCCCCGATGCCGGAAGCGCCTGGCTCAAGGGCGGCACTTTCATCGACGTGGAGCAACTGCGCCGCATCGGCCGCGGCATGACCAAGAACCAGGTGCGCGAGCTCATCAGCTACCCGCACTTCGGCGAAGGGCTGTTCGGCCCGAAGGAGTGGGACTACCTCTTCAACTTCCGCACCGGCAAGGGCGACGAGTTCGTCACCTGCCAGTACAAGGTGGTCTTCAAGGACGGCGTGTCCGATGCGATGTACTGGAAGGAGCCGGCCTGCGCGGATTTCCTCAAGCCGAAGGTGACCGAGGTCGTGCGCGCGGCAGTGCCGGCCGCGCCGGAGCGCTTCAAGCTGGCGGCCGATGCGCTGTTCGCGTTCGACAAGTCGGGTACTGCGGACATGCTGCCCGCCGGACGCAAACAACTCGACGAATTGGCATCGCAGCTCAAGGGCCGGTACAAGCGTCTGGACAACATCACGGTGATCGGCCACACCGACAGGCTGGGCGCGAGTGGCTACAACCAGCGCCTGTCCGTTGCGCGTGCGGCCACGGTGCGCGATTACCTGGTGGCCCAGGGTCTGCCGCAAGGTGCGTTGCGCGCGCACGGCGTGGGCGAGTCGCAGCCGGTGGTGCAATGCGCGGACAGCCTCGGGCGGCCCGAGCTGATTGCGTGCCTGCAACCGAATCGGCGCGTCGAGCTGGAGGTGTCGGGCGAACGTTGACGCCTGCACGTGCGGGTAGCCGACGAGACAGGCCCCTTGGCACGCCCAGATAAACTCGATGGGCCGTCACGCCGCCGGCTGGCGGCGGAATGTTCTGGGGAGGACGCAATGGCCAGTATTCATGATTCGCCGATCACCTATCGATCCAGCGATCAGCGTGGCTTGCGCAGCCGGGTGGCGCTGCTGGAAGATACCGCAGCCGAAGCCGACGCCGTGATCGGCCTTCTGGGCGGCAACGGCCACGACGTCGTCCATATGACCACGGGCGGCGCCCTCCTGGAAGCATTGCGGCGCGAGAGCTTCGACGTGCTCATCCTCGACTGGAACCTGCCGGACATCTCGGGCTACGAGGTGCTTCGGCGCGTGCGTGTCGATCTCCATTACAACGTGCCCGTGCTCATGCTGACCGCCCGGGGCAGCGAGTTCGATGTCGTCCAGGCACTGAACGGTGGAGCCAGCGACTACCTCTCCAAACCTTGGCGGCCTTTCGAGCTGTTGGCGCGCATTCAGGTGATGCTGCGCGGCACATTGCCGGCGAATGCGGGCGAAACGAAAGAGGAGGAGATAGACGGCTGGCGCTTCAACGGTGTGCACAGGACCGTGACGGACGGAAAGACGGTGGCGAAGATGACCCACAAGGAGTTCGAGCTCGCGCGACTCTTTTTCCGGCACCTCGGCAGGCCGCTGTCGCGCCGGCAGATCGTCGACGCCGTCTGGGGGGGTGAGGCCTCCTTGCGAACGCTCGACACGCACGTGTCGCGTGTCCGGACCGGCATGGCGCTGACGATCGAGAACGGGTACTCGCTGAGTTCGGTCTACGGCTTTGGCTATCGGCTCGATCGCGCGGCGCCTTCGTCATGACAGGGCATGCCGTTCGGCGAGCGTTCTGGTTGCTCCTGTTTCCGCTGGCCGCGCTGGCGCAGTCCCCGCAGGGCGGGTTTTCTCCGGAGACCACGCACACGGTGCGGCCCGGCGAAACGCTGTGGGGAATTTCCGGGAAGTACCTCGGGCGACCGTTGCTCTGGCCCGGCGTCCAGCAGTCGAATCGGGTCGGCGAGCCGCGCTCGCTGCAGATCGGACGTTTGCTTCGCTTCGCGGGCGACGAACGCGAAGCCTTTGTCCTGGCGGTCATTGGCGATGTGCGGGGCGCACAGGGACAGCCGCTCACCTTGGGTACGCGCCTGCCCGAGGGCGCGCTGGTGAGAACCGGTCCGGACAGCTTCATCACGCTGCGCCTGCCGGATGGCTCCCGCACCACGCTGCCGTCGAACTCGACCGTGCGCCTCGTGCGCTTTTTCGACGACGGTGGCAAGTCCGCGGTGTTGCTGGATCT
>SEGN01000436.1 GCA_004211245.1 Variovorax sp. | reverse complement strand
TCGTCGGCCCGCGGCGGCGACCAGACGCTCACGGTGACCGGCCTGTTCGACCTGGGCAACAAGCAGGCGAACCAGCGCACGGCCTTCGTGGCGCTGCGCACGGCGCAGAGCCTGCTGGGTCTGGTCGGCGGCGTCTCCAGCCTGGAGGTGACGGTCGACGACGTCTACGCCGCCGAGAACGTCGCACAGCGCATCACGGCCGCCACCGGCGTGGAGGCCGACAGCTGGATCGAGGTGAACGCGCAGTTCTTCACCGCCGTGCAGGCGCAGAAGACGTCGAACACCGCCATCCGGTTCTTCGTCGGCCTCTCGGTGGCGTTCGGCATTGCCAGCGTGCTGGTGGTGTCCGTGGTGCAGAAGTCGCGCGAGATCGGCATCCTTCGCGCGATGGGCATCTCGCGCGGCCAGGTGCTGCGTGTCTTCCTGCTGCAGGGCGGCCTGCTCGGGCTGCTCCCCTCGTTCGGCGGTGCGGGCATCGGACTGGTGGCGCTGCTGCTGTGGAAGCGCTATGCGCTCAACCCCGACGGCACGCCGCTCTTTCCGCTGGCGATCGAGCCGGGCCTGTTCCTCGCATCGCTGCTGCTGGCCACGCTCACCGGCCTGGTGGCGGCGTTCGCACCGGCGCTGCGCGCGGCAAGGCTGGACCCGGTGGTGGCGATCCGTGGCTGAGCCCGTGGTCAGCCTGCGCGGCGTGCGCAAGTCCTTCAACCTCGGCCTGCCGAACGAGACCGAGGTGCTGCACGGCATCGACCTCACGCTCGTGCGCGGCGAGTTCTGCGCGGTCATGGGCCCGTCGGGTTCGGGCAAGAGCACGCTGCTGAACATCGTCGGGCTGCTCGACCGGCCCAGCAGCGGCTCGCTGTGCATCGGCGGCGAGGAAGTCAACGCACTCGACGAGCACGCGCTCACGCGGCTGCGCGGCCACAACATCGGCTTCATCTTCCAGTATCACAACCTGCTCGCCGGCTTCACCGCGCTGGAGAACGTGATGATGCCGATGCTGGGCGATGCCGGCTTCTACAACGAACGCATGGCGCAGCACGCGGGCGCATTGCTGGACAGCGTGGGCCTGGCGAAGTGGCGCGACAGCAGGGTCACGCAGTTGAGCGGCGGCCAGCAGCAGCGCGTGGCCATCGCACGTGCGCTCGCCATGGACCCGCCGCTGCTGCTCGCCGACGAGCCCACGGGCAACCTCGACACCAGGGCGGCCGATGCCGCTTTCGAACTGCTTCGCAAAGCCAACCGGGAGCGCGGCATGGCGATTCTTTTCGTCACGCACAACCCGGCGCTGGCCGAGCGATGCGACCGCACCATCCAGGTGGTGGACGGGCTGATCCAGGCCTGAGCGCAGCGCACGATGCCCACGTCACCCAGCCACTTGCGGGCCCGCCGTGCCGGCATCGACACCTACCAGCAGCCGGTGGTCTACCTGCGCAGCGACTGCGATGTCTGCCGGGCCGAGGGCTTCCAGTCGCAGGCGCAGGTCGAGGTGATCTCCAGCAAGCGCCACCTGCTGGCGATCCTCCACCAGGTGAGCAGCAGCTGGCTCCGGAACGACGAGATCGGGTTTTCCGAATCGGCCTGGAGCCTGATGGGCGCGGCAGAGGGCGACGAACTGGCCGTGCGGCATCCGCCCGTGCTGGATTCGCTGACGCACCTTCGCACCAAGCTGCACGGCGGGCGGCTGGACTATGTGGCGCTGCGCGCGTTGATGGACGACGTGAGCCGTGGACGCGTTCCCGACATTCACCTGGCGTCGTTCGTGACGGTCTGTGCCGGCAAGAGCCTCGATTTCGACGAAACGGTGGCGCTGACGCGCGCCATGGTCGACGTGGGGGAGCGCCTCGATTGGGGAACGTCGCCCGTGGTGGACAAGCATTGCATCGGCGGCTTGCCGGGCAACCGGACCACGCTGATCGTGGTGCCCATCGTCGCCGCCTGCGGCGTGGTGATGCCCAAGACCTCATCGCGCGCGATCACATCGGCGGCCGGCACGGCCGACGTGATGGAGACATTGGCCCCGGTCGATCTGGACCTGGCGGCGATGCGCCGTGTCGTCGAGCGCGAAGGGGGCTGCATCGCATGGGGCAATGCGATGCGCATCAGCCCGGCGGACGACATGCTGATCCGCGTCGAGAGGCCGTTGAACATCGACAGCGAGGGGCTCATGGTGGCGTCCATCCTCTCCAAGAAGGCCGCCATGGGTTCGCAGCGCGTCTTGATCGACATTCCCGTGGGCGCGCTGACCAAGGTGCGCAACCCGCTCGCTGCCGAGCAGCTCTCGCGCAGCCTGGTGGCGGTCGGTGCGGCGCTCGGATTGCAGGTGCAGACGGTGTTCACCGACGGCAATCAACCCGTTGGCCGTGGCGTCGGGCCGGCGCTCGAGGCCATGGACGTGATGGCCGTGCTCGAACGCACGGCCGATGCACCCCAGGACCTGCGGGAACGTGCGCTCGTGCTC
>SEGN01000435.1 GCA_004211245.1 Variovorax sp. | reverse complement strand
ATGCACACGCCGCTGATGAAAGAGGCTTCGTCGCTCGCCAGGTAGAGCGCCGCGTTGGCCACGTCCAGCGCGGTCGAGAAGCGGCCGAGCGGAATGGTGGCGCGGAACTTCGCCTTGCGATCTTCGGTGAGCGGGCCGCCCGCGAACTCGGCGGCCAGGCCGGTATCGGGGTTGAACACCGGGTTGATGCAATTCACACGGATGTTGTCGGGACCCAGTTCCGCCGCAAGCGACTTGCTGGTCGTGATGACCGCGCCCTTCGAGCCGTTGTACCAGGTGAGGCCCGGACGCGGGCGCACGCCGGCCGTGGAGGCGATGTTGATGAAGCTGCCGCCGCCATTGGCCCGGAAGGCCGGCACGGCGTGGATCGTCGAGAGGTAGATGCTCTTCACGTTCACCGCATAGCAACGGTCGAACTCATCCTCGCCCACCTCGAGGGCCGGCCGGTTGCGGTGCGTCCAGCCCGCGTTGTTCACCATCGCATCGAGTTTGCCGTGGCGCTCGACGGCTGCATCGACCAGCGCCTTCATGTCGGCCGATTTCGTCACATCGGCCGCGAAGAACGAGGCCCGCCCGCCGTCGCGCAGGATCGCGTCGACCACCAGTTGGCCGGCGGCGGGGTTGATGTCGTTGACGATGACCTGGGCGCCTTCCGCCGCCAGTCGTTTGGCGATGCCTTCGCCGATGCCGCCACCCGAGCCGGTGACGATGATGGATTTGTCCTTGACGCGCACAGTGTGTCTCCTGGAAAGAATTGCAGCGGGGCAGTGTATCGGCCAGCCTGCCGGCGCGCAGGCGGAGTTCCGGGTTACAAATGGCCGACGACAGGGAGTGTGCAGGCGTTATTTCGAGGGCAGGCTGACATGGGCAAGGACGAGACTGCGGCGACCGCGCATCCGTTGAGGGGATGGATCGGCTGGGTCGTGGGTGGCCTGGCACTGGCGCTGCTGATCGCCGAACTCTGGCGCCGCATGCACGGCAACGACGTGGTGTGGAATGCCTTCGTCGGCGGTTCGGTGGCCGCGCTCGCGACCGCACTGGGCACGCTGCCGGTGCTGTTCTCCCAGAACATTTCACAGCGCGTGCAGGACACGCTGATGGGCTTCGGCGCCGGGGTGATGCTGGCGGCCTGTGCGTTTTCGCTCATCATTCCCGGTCTGGCGGCAGCCCGGGCGTCGGGCTTCGACGGCACCTGGGCCCCGGGCGGCGTGATCGGCGCCGCGATCCTGCTGGGGGGCCTGATGCTGCTGCTGATGGAGCGTTTCGTTCCACACGAGCATTTCATCAAGGGCCGTGAGCGGGAGGGCGTGAAGATGCGCCGGGCGTGGCTGTTCGTCTTCGCGATCGCCTTGCACAACCTGCCTGAAGGCCTGGCGATCGGCGTCGGCTACGCGGGCAATGATGGCCTGCGTGCGCAGGCGCTGGCGACCGGCATCGCGATCCAGGACGTGCCCGAAGGGCTGGTGGTCGCGGTCGCGCTGCTTGCGGCAGGTTACGGGCGGGGTTTCTCGGCGTTGATCGGCATGGCCTCCGGGCTGATCGAACCCCTCGGTGCCGTGCTCGGCGCGCTGATCGTCGGCTACTCGGCGCTGATGCTGCCCTGGGGGCTGGGCTTCGCGGCGGGCGCGATGCTCTTCGTCATCAGCCACGAAATCATCCCGGAGTCGCACCGCAGAGGCCACGAGGCGTTTGCGACTGGCGGGCTGATGCTCGGCTTCGTGCTCATGATGCTGCTCGACACCGCCCTCGGGTGATCAGCCGTGGCGCACGGCGACGGTCTTCAGGGTCGTGAAACCGTACAGTGCCTCGAAGCCCTTTTCACGCCCGTAGCCTGACGACTTCACGCCGCCGAACGGCAGTTCGACGCCACCGCCGGCACCGTAGTTGTTGATGAAGACCTGACCGCTGCGCACGCGCTTGGCCATGCGGAACTGGCGCGCACCGTTCTGCGTCCAGACCCCGGCGACCAGACCGAACTGCGTGGCATTGGCGAGCGATACGGCCTCGTCCTCGTCGGTGAAGGCCATTGCGGCCAGTACCGGGCCGAACACCTCCTCCTGTGCCAGTCGGTGCATCACCGGGACATCGCGCAGCAGGGTGGGGGCCTGCAGGTCTGGCCGGCGTTCTGCACGATGGCGTTGATCAGCACCGGGATCGCCGCGCCGATGTCGGCATCGTCGAACAGGATCTGGGGACTCTTGCCGCCGAGTTCGAGCGTGACCGGGCAATGGCGCTCGGCCGCAACCTGCTGGATGAGCGTGCCGACCTTCGGGCTGCCGGTGAAGCTGATGTGGTCGATGCCCTCGTGCCGTGCCAGGGCGTCGCCGACCTCGTGGCCGTAACCCGTGACGATGTTGAGCGCGCCGGGCGGAAAGCCGACCTCGGCCGCGAGTTGCGCCACGCGGATCAGCGACAGGCAGGCATCCTCTGCCGGCTTGACCACGCAGACATTGCCTGCGGCCAGCGCACCGCCGACGCTGCGCCCGAAGATCTGCATCGGGTAGTTCCACGGAATGATGTGGCCGGTGACGCCATGCGGCTCGCGCCAGGTGAAGACGCTGTAGCCTTCCTGGTAGGGGATGGTTTCGCCATGCAGCTTGTCGCAGGCGCCGGCGTAGAACTCGAAGTATCGAACCAGCGCCAGCGCATCGGCACGGGCCTGCTTCACCGGCTTGCCGCAGTCGCGCTGCTCGAGCAGGGCGAGCTCGTCGGTGTGCTCCGCGATCTTCTGCGAGAGCTTGTAGAGCAGCCGGCCACGGTCGGCCGCGCTGACCTTGTGCCAGACCGAATCGAAACAGTCGCGCGCCGCGCTCACGGCTGCGTCGATGTCGCCGGCATCGCTGCGCTGGAGCTCGTCGAACGGCTGTCCGTCGGACGGGTCGAGCACGGGGATGGTGCGGCCGGAGGCCGATGCGACGTTGGCGTTGGCGATGTAGTTGAGTTGCATGACAACATTTTCACGCATGGCATGTCCGGGCGTGATCGGGCCCGTTCGTCGCGATCAGGCTCGCTTATCCTCACGGGCATCCTCTATCCGCGCCATGGCACAGACTTTCCAATCTCTCTCGATGCTTCAGGTGATGGGCTGGGGCCTGTTTTTCTTCGGTGGCATCTACCTTGCTGGCGGTCTGGAACGACATCCATTTCTGGGTCAACCACCGTTTGCTGCACACGCGCTGGCTGCGCCGCTTTCACGGGCCGCACCATCGTTCGGTGGTGAGCACGCCGTTCTCGACCTACAGCTTCCATCCCGTCGAGGCGCTCATGCTGGGCAACGTGATCCTGCTGCCGATGGTGGTGCACGACTTCAGCTTCTGGGCGCTCGCCTCGGTGCCCGTGTTCAGCCTGTTCTTCAACAGCATCGGCCATTCCAACTACGACTTCTTTCCGCGCGTGTCGTACAGCCACTGGTTCGCCGCGAGCCGGCGGCACCATCTGCACCATGCGGCGCATGGCGGCAACTACGGCTTCCAGTTCACCTTCATGGACCGGATCTTCGGCACGCGGCTGCAGGCCGATGCGGCCGAGGTGCAGATCAGCGCCTTCCACCGCAAGCAACAGGCAGCGAATGAGCGTGCCGGCTGACCTGCTGCCGCGGCTGCGGCACTGGCGGGATTGGCAAAGCCTGACCTACCTGGCCGTGCTGCCGGCGTTGGCGGCATGGCAGTGGTGCCGCGGTTTCTGGTGGCCCGCCTATGCGTTGATGCTCTTCCTCACGCTCGGCATCGGTGTCATTCATCACAACCACACGCACCAGCGCATGTGGCGCGGCCGGCTGGCCAATCGGCTGACCGACTTCGGCATCACGCTGCTGCAGGGCCACCCGACCTTCGTGTTCTGGCCCGCCCACGTGTCCAACCATCATCGGCATCGGCACGGGGCACGGGACGTCGCGCGCACCTACCGGTTCGGTGGCGACACCAATCACCTGGCGGGCTACTTGCTGCATCCGCTGCAGGCCGCGTGGGTGCTCTATCCGCTGTTCGTCGCGTGGCTGGGCAAGCTGCGCCGCAATGGCTCCGGCGCGTTTCGCTACTGCATCGGGCAGTACGCGCTCTGGCTCGGCTCCTGGGTGCTGCTGCTCGCGATCGACTGGCGCCGCGCACTGCTCTTCGTCATCGTGCCGCAGCTGCACGGGTTGCACTGGCTGCTGGCCACCAATTACCTTCAGCATGCCCATGCCGACGGCCGCCAGGGGGCGTACGGCGATACGCCGGGGGGCGCGCTGAACTACGCCCGCAACTTCGAGGGCTGGGTCAATCCGCTGCTCTTCAATATCGGGCTTCACACCGCACACCACGAGAACCCGCATGCGCATTGGTCGGAACTGTCGAAGCTTCACCGCGAGCGTTATCGCGACCGTGTCGATCCGGCGCTCAATGAACGCGGGCTCGTGGCGTACATGCTGCGTGTGTTCGTGCTCGGCGCAGTCGTGCCGCGCTTTCGCAGCCGCCCGCTGATGCCGGCGGGTTCATTGCCACAACCCTGAGTCTTTCGATGCCAGTTTCCTTCGACCGCGTGTACCTCCAGAGCGCCGGCTACTTCATGCCCGGGGCGCCCGTGACCAACGAGCAGATGGACGCGTACATCGCCCCGCTGAACCGCATGTCGTCGCGCATCCAGCGCCGCATCCTGGCCGAGAACGGGATCAAGCAGCGCTACTACGCGATCGATACCGAAGGCGCCACGGTGTTCAGCAACGCGCAGCTCGCGGCCCATGCGATCCGCGACTGCCTGCAGCGCGGCGGCAGCGACCTGGGGCAGGTGTCGCTGCTGGCCAGCGGCAGCTCCGGCGGGGATGCGCTCATGCCGGGCTTCGCGAACATGATCCAGGGCGAACTCGCGGCGCCGCCCATGGAGACGATCTCGGTGCACGGCATCTGCGCCGCGGGCGTGTCGGCCATCCAGGTCGCGGCACAAGGCATCGAGCTTGGTGCGCATCGCACGGCGCTGGCGGTGGCGAGCGAAATGCCCTCGCGGCTTTTCAAGCGCTCGCGCTTCGCGGCGCGCGGCTACGAAACCGACTTCGACTCGCACTTCCTGCGCTGGATGCTGTCGGACGGGGCAGGCGCCTTGCTGCTGTCCGACGGCGCCGCGATGCCCGGCGGCCCTGGCCTTCAACTCAAACTGAAGTGGGTGCACCAACGTGCGTTTTCCGGGGACTATCCCGTCTGCATGCAGCTCGGCCTGACCGAAGACCGGCAGCGCGGCCACCTGGACTTCGGTTCCTGGGCCGAGGCCGAGGCGGCCGGCGCCTTGTCGCTGCGGCAGGACATCCGCCTGCTGCCGCACCTGTTCGACATCGGCATCCACGA
>SEGN01000434.1 GCA_004211245.1 Variovorax sp. | reverse complement strand
ATCATCTCCATCGGAATGATCGGCCGGCCCCACGGCGATTGCGGCCCCTCCTTCCGCGTGTACCAGGCGCAGGGCTCGGTGATGACCTCGAGCTTGTCGGCCAGCGTGAACGGGTAGTGATCGCCCATGTGTTGATCGAACCCCATGCGGATCTTCTCGACCATCGCGCCGCGCTGGCCCACCTTCAGGTCGCGGTTGATGACCAGGCCGGTCGCCGGTCGCAGCTTGCCGATGCGCAGCTGGATCTCGTGCGGCAAGCCGCTCGCGTCGCCGACCGAGGCGCTGCCGGTCAGCACCGGCGTGCCGTCGCGCTTCTCGGCGCGGATGCGCACGAAGCGGGGGTTCGTTTCGGCAGGCGGGTCGACGAAGGCGCGCACCTCTTCGCCTTCGACCACCATGTTCTGGTAGTGCGCGCTGATGCAGCCGGTCTCGAACCAGGCTTGGCCGAACACGTGGAACAGCAGCGGATCGAACTGGCTGAAGTGCGTCGGCCCTTCGATCGGTCCGGCACGCAGGCCCAGGCCCTCGGCCATGGCATCGTCGTGGATCGACTTGTGGCCGTCGTGCCGGGTCGGCCTCGAGCTTCTGTCGCAGGTGGCCCATGTAGATGCGCAGGTAATGGCTCTGCTCCGAGTGCGACGGGCCCCACACTTCGCGCAGCAGCTGGCGCTGCGTGAGCACGCGGCCCGGGTTGGCCGCGAGCACGGCGAGCAGCCGGTACTCGGTCGGGGTGAGGTGCACCTCGGCACCGGCACGGCGCACGAGGCGGGCAGCGCGGTCGAGCTCGATCTCGCCAAACCGGAACAGGGCCTCAGGCTCGTCGCCGCTGCCACCTGCGGCCGCGCGCGGGCGGCGCAGATTGGCGCGCACGCGGGCCAGCAGTTCGCCGGTGCCGAAGGGCTTGGTGAGGTAGTCGTCGGCGCCGGCGTCGAGCGCGGCGATCTTGTCGGCCTCGTCGCTGCGCGCCGACAGCACGATGATCGGCACCGCCGACCAGCCACGCACATCCTGGATCAAGGTCACGCCATCGCCGTCGGGCAAGCCGAGGTCGAGCACCAGCAGGTCCGGCTGTCGCGTGCCGGCGGCGGCCAGCCCGTCGCGCAGCGTGCCGGCCTCGTGCACCAGCCAGCCTTCGGCCTCCAGCGCACCGCGTACGAAGCGGCGGATCTGCGGCTCGTCTTCGATGACGATGGCGGTGGGTTGGGGCATGGGTGGTTCAGGGGTCCGGCGTCTGCGGCGGGGCGCGCCTCGGCAAGGTCACGGTGAATTCTGCCCCGCCGCCGGGCGCGTTCGCAGCCGCGATGTCGCCTCCGTGCGCGCTCACCACGGCCTTGCAGATCGCCAGGCCCAGACCGACGCCGGGCGTGGCGGATTCGGCCTGGCCGCGGGTGAACTTGTCGAACAGCGTCTGCCCTTGCCCATGGAGCGCGGAGGGCAAGCCCGGGCCGTGGTCGCGCACGGTGAGCACCAGCGCTGCCGCGGTGACGCTCGCACCCAGCACAATCGGCGGCGCGCCGTACTTCGCGGCGTTCTCGAGCAGGTTGACCAGCACGCGCTCGATCAACACCGCGTCGAATTCCACGAGCGGCAAGTCAGGCGCCAGCGCGGTGCGCACCGGCACGTCGCCCAGCGCCGGCCGTGCGGCGCGGATGGCCGAGCCCACCACCTCTTCCACCGACTGCCAGTCGCGCCGCAGGTTGACCGTGCCGCCGCCGCTCTCCAGCCGGGCCATGTCGAGCAGGTTGTTGACGAGCGCGTGCAGTTGCCGCGCCTGCGCCACGATGGCGCGCCCGGCCTCCGCATGCGCCGCGGGCGGCAGCGTCTGCAGCGACTCGGCCAGCGTGATCAGCGCGGTGAGCGGCGTGCGCACATCGTGCGAGATGGCGCCGAGCAACGCGTTGCGCAGGCCCTCGGATTCCATCTCGACCACCGCGGCCTGCGCCACCTCGACGTAGTGCACGCGCTCGAGCGCGATGGCGATCTGGCGCGCCAGCGTGTCGAGCTGCTGCGCCTGCTCCGGGATCAGCAGCCAGCGCGGCTGCGCGGGTGCGAGCGCGAGCACGCCGCGCACCCGCATCGGCGCCTTCAACGGCACGTAATGCCATGGCTGGGCCGCCAGCGTGGCGGTGGCCAGGCCCGCGGGCTGGCCGTGGCGAAAGGCCCAATCGGCCACGCTCATGTCGAAGCCCGGCGGCGCCGATGCAGGCGGCGCCAGCTGGTCGGCCGCGTTGGCGACCAACACCAGCGCGCGCCCCCCGAAATGCCCTTCGACAGCCGCAGCGCCGATGGCCGTGACTTGCGCCGACTCCAGCGCCGCCGAGAGCTGGCGCGTGAGCTCGAACAGCGACTGCGCGCGCCGCTCGCGGCTGCTCGACACGCCGACCGCGAAGCGCAGCCCGGCCGTTAGTTGGCCAACAAGAAGGCCGACGCCTAGCATGACCACGAAGGTGAGGAGGTACTGCACGTCGCTCACGGCGAACGAGAAGCGCGGCTGCACGAAGAAGTAGTCGAAGGCGGCGACGTTGAGCGTGGCGGCGAACGCGGCCGGCCCGCGCCCGAAGCGCATCGCGACGCCGACCACGCCGAGCAGGAACAGCATCACGATGTTGGCGAGCTCCAGCACTCCGGCCAGTGGCGTCGCGAGCAGGGTCACGGCCACGCTGCTGGCCGCCGCCCACCCATAGCCGGGCCAGCGCGCGTGCAGGACATCGGCATCGTCGGTCGCGTCGCCGCCGCGCCCGCCGAGCGGCGCACGCGAGAGGCGTCGCGCGCTGTCGGCACGACCGACCTCGACGATGTCGAGCGCGGGCGCATGCCGGGCCAGCGCGCGCGCCAGCGAAGCCCGGGGCCATGCGGCGCGCCAGCCGCGCGGCGTGTCCGGACGCCCGACCACCAGCGTCGCGCAGTTGAGCCGCTGCGCCTGCGCAGCGAGCTGCTGCGCGATGTCCGCGCCGGTCAACACCGCCGTGTCGGCGCCCAGTTCTTCGGCCAGCTTGAGCGTTGCCAGGATGCGATCGCGCTCGGCGGCGGCCA
>SEGN01000433.1 GCA_004211245.1 Variovorax sp. | reverse complement strand
TGGGTGCACGAGCGCTTGCTGCAGATGCCCGCGGCACGCGAGCTGGTCGGGCTGCCCATCGCCACCGTCAAGCCCGAACCGCAGCCACCGCTCGAGGGGTACACGTTCGAGGGCTACCGCAATCTCGACGGTTCGGTCGGCACGCGCAACATCCTCGCCATCACCCAGACCGTGCAGTGCGTGGCCGGCGTGACCGACTTCGCCGTGAAGCGCATCAAGGCCGAACTGCTGCCCCAATACCCGAACGTCGATGACGTGGTCGCGCTCGAGCACGGCTACGGCTGCGGCGTGGCCATCGACGCGCCCGACGCCGTCATCCCGATCCGCACGCTGCGCAACATCAGCCTCAATCCGAACTTCGGCGGCGAGGTGATGGTGGTGAGCCTGGGCTGCGAAAAGCTGCAGCCCGAGCGGCTGCTGCCGCCGGGCTCGATCGCGATTGCCGACCAGCGCGATGCGGCGCTCGACGTGGTCTGCCTGCAGGACGACGCGCACGTCGGCTTCATGTCGATGGTCGAGTCGATCCTGCGGCAGGCCGAGTTGCACCTTCGACGTCTCGACGCGCGCCGCCGCGAAACGGTGCCGGCAAGCGAACTCGTGGTCGGCGTGCAGTGCGGCGGCAGCGACGCGTTCTCGGGCGTCACGGCCAACCCCGCGGTCGGCTTCTGCACCGACCTGCTGGTGCGCGCCGGCGCCACCGTGATGTTCTCGGAGGTGACCGAGGTGCGCGACGGCATCGACCAGCTCACCTCGCGCGCCACCACGCCCGAAGTGGCCGCGGCCATGATCCGCGAGATGGCGTGGTACGACGCCTACCTCGATCGCGGCCGCGTCGACCGCAGCGCCAACACCACGCCCGGCAACAAGAAGGGCGGCCTCTCCAACATCGTCGAGAAGGCGATGGGCTCCATCGTCAAGAGCGGCAGCTCGCCGATCTCGGGCGTGGTGGCGCCGGGCGAGAAGGCGAAGCAGAAGGGCCTGCTGTACGCCGCCACGCCGGCCAGCGACTTCATCTGCGGCACGCTCCAGCTTGCAGCCGGCATGAACCTGCATGTGTTCACCACCGGCCGCGGCACGCCCTACGGCCTGGCCGAGGTGCCCGTGATCAAGGTGGCCACGCGCAGCGACCTCGCGCGCCGATGGCACGACCTGATGGACATCGACGCCGGCAGCATCGCCACCGGCGAGAAGACCATCGAAGACGTGGGCCGGGAAATGTTCGAGCTCATGCTCGACGTGGCCAGCGGCCGCAAGAAGACCTGGGCCGAGCACTGGAAGCTGCACAACGCGCTGGTGCTTTTCAATCCAGCACCGGTGACCTGACACAAGGAGAACGACAGATGGAAGACCTTCGCGGCAAGACCGCTCTGATCACCGGCGCGAGCACCGGCATCGGCGCCGCCGTTGCCATCGCCTTCGGCGCGCGCGGCATGCGCGTCGCCGTGCACTACAACAGCTCGGCCGACGCGGCGAGCGCGGTGGTGGACACGATCGTCAAAGCCGGCGGCGAAGCGTTCGCGCTGAAGGCCGACGTACTCGACACCTCGGCCATCCAGCGCGCCGTCGAGCAGACCGCCGCGAAGTTCGGCCACATCGACGTGCTCGTCAACAACGCGGGCAGCCTGGTCAAGCGCGTGCCGATCGCCGAGTTCGACGACGCGCTGTTCGACGAGGTGATGCACATCAACGCGCGTTCGGTCATCTCGTTCTGCCGCCATGTGGTGCCGCTGATGCGGGCCCATGGCCAGGGCGGCAGCATCATCAACGTGTCGTCGGTCGCGGCACGCAACGGCGGCGGGCCGGGCGCGTATCTGTATGCGGGCTCCAAGGGCTTCGTCAGCACCGCCACGCACGGGCTCGCGAAGGAACTCGCGGCCGAGAACATCCGCGTCAACGCGGTCGCGCCCGGCGTGATCCACACGCCGTTCCAGGAGCGCTTCTCGACGCCCGCGATCCTCGAATCGTTCAGGGCCGGCATTCCCATGGGCCGCATCGGCGACCCCGGCGATTGCGTCGGCGCGTTCCTCTATCTGGCGTCGGCGCAGCTGTCGGGCTACGTGACCGGGCAGATCATCGAAGTCAACGGCGGGCAGTACATGCCCTGAACCCCAGCCATACCAGGAGACAACACCATGCAACGCAGAACCCTCATCCAGGCCGCCGCGGCCAGCATCGCCGCCGGCGCCCTGCCCGCCTTCGCGCAGGGCAACTGGCCCACCGGCAAGGCCATCACGTACCTCGTGCCCTTCCCGGCGGGCGGCACCACCGACGTGCTGGGCCGGCTGATCGCCCAGCAGCTCGGCACCGTGCTGGGGACTTCGGTCGTGATCGACAACAAGGGCGGGGCCGGCGGCAGCGTCGGCTCGGAGATCGCGTCCCGCGCGGCGCCCGACGGCTACACGCTGCTCGGGGGCACGATCAGTTCGCATGCGATCAACGTGAGCCTCTATCCGAAGATCGGCTATGACCCGATCAAGTC
>SEGN01000432.1 GCA_004211245.1 Variovorax sp. | reverse complement strand
CGCGCGAGCGCCGCGGATGACCGGCGCGCCTGGCTGGCGCAAAGTGATCACCGCGCCACGCCCCGCAATGCCGCCCGAATCGTCGACAGCCCGCGCAGCAGATGCGCATCCAACTCCTCCAGCATCGCATTCAGGTCATCCCCGATCGCCAGCTTCAGAAACAGCTGGTGGTTCTCCGCATAGTCCGGCTTGGGCGTGTGCGTGAGGCGGCACACGGCGAAGCCGAGCTGGATCTTCTGGGTCATTTGTTGCCACACGTCGAGCAGCAGGTGGTTGCCGCAGCGCTCGTAGACCAGGCCGTGGAAGTGCGCCTCGGCGGCGCTTTCGCGGTTGAGGTCGCGGTTGGCGGCGGCTTCGGCCAGGGCTTCGTAGCGGGCGGTCATCTCGGTGCGGAAGGCGGCGTCGCGTTGCGGCCAGAGGCGGATGAAGGCCTGCTTTTCCATGATGCGGCGCACCTCGTACACGTCGCTCATCGTGTTCTCGTCGATGTCGGCGACGTAGGTGCCGGCATAGGGGCGGTTCACGACCAGGCCGGTTTCGATCAGCTCGCGAATGGCCTCGCGCAGCAGGCCGCGGCTCACGCCGAATTGGGTGGCGAAGTGGCTCTCCACCAGTTGCGTGCCGGGCGCGATCTGGCCGGTGAGGATGGCGGTGCGCAGCGTCTGGGCGACGTAGTCGCGCCGCGTGGCGGATGGCGCGGGCGCAAAGTCGGGGAGAAGTGTGTGGGTCGCCATGGGGTGGATGTCTTGTTCAGGCGCTGCGCAGGGCCAGGCGTTTTTCGAGCCGGCCCGCGGCCCAGGCGCCGGGGTAGATGAGCACGAAGTAAATCACGGCCACGGCGGTGAGCATTTCCAGCGGCCGGTACGACACGGCGCTGAGGGCGCGGCCCTGGTACATCAGCTCGTGCACGGCGATGACGGACGCGACCGACGTGTTCTTCGCCAGCTCGATGCCGCGGTTGGTAAAGGCCGGCAGCATGCGCTTGAGTACCTGCGGCAGCACCACGCGGCGCAGCACCTGCGTGCGCTGCATACCAATGGCGAGCGCGCCTTCCCACTGGCCCTTGGGCAGCGACGCGATGCCGCCACGGAAGATCTCTGAGCAGTAGGCCGACGCATTGAGCGTGAGCGCCAGCAGTGCCGCCACGTAAGGGCTCAACTGCACGCCGGTGACGATGGGGAACGCATAGAAGAACCACACCAGCTGGATGAGGATGGGGATGTTGCGGAACAGCTCCATGTAGCCGCGCGCCGCCGCGCCGAGCCATCGGTTGCCGGAGCGCGCGCCGAGCGCGATGAGCACGCCGACGAGCATGGCCGCCGGGGAGGCCACCGCCCACAGCCCGGCCGTGACGCCCACGCCGCGCAGCAGCACGGGCCAGTTCTGCAGGATGACGCTGAAGTCCCAGGTGAAGTCCATGGCCTCAAGCTCCCTGCGGGCGGGTCGACACGCCCAGCCGGTGTTCGAGCGCGCGCGCGCCGATGCTCAGCACCAGCAGTGTGCAGAAGAAGATGGCCGCGACTACGGTGTAGACCTCGAGCGGACGGAAGGTGATGGAGTTGACCTGCATCGCCTGGTACAGCAGATCGGAATACGCCAGCGTCGATGCGAGCGCGGTGGTCTTGATGAGCTCGAAAGAGCGTTCGATGAAGGGCGGCACCATGCGCGCCATGGCCTGCGGCAGCACCACGCGGCGCAGCGCCTGGTGCGGCTGCATGCCGATGGCGCGGGCGCCTTCCCACTGGCCGCGCTCGACCGACACCACGCCGCCGCGGAACACCTCGGCGAAGAAGGCGCCCGACTGCGTCGACAACGCGATGACGGCCGCCACGTACGGGTCGAGGCTCACGCCGATGAGCACCGGCAGCGCGTAGAACGCCCAGAAGAAGTGCACCAGCGGCGGCGTGTTGCGATAGAACTCGATGAACCACAGCGCGGGCAGCGCCAGCCATCGCTTGCCCGACAGCCGCAGCGTCGCGAGCACGATGCCGAAGACCACGCCCACCGCGATGGCGACGGCCGCTATCTTCATCGTGCCGACGAAGCCGGCCAGCAGCATGTCGCGGTGCGCCCAGACGCCGCTGAAGTCCCATTCGTAGTTCATGTCGCGCTGCCGCCTTGCGCCGGCTTACTGGCCCAGCGTTTCCTTCATCACGCCGGGCACGGTGGCCGCGTCGATGTTCTTGGTCTTGAGGTACTGCGCGTACAGCGCCTGCGTCTGGCCCGAGGTGTAGAGCTTGCCGATGATGGTGTTGAGCTGGTCGCGGAAGGCGGTGTCGGCTTCGCGGCGGATGCCCACACTGGTCGGCAGCGCGACGACCGGTTGCGGCACCACCACCTTGCCCTTGCGAATCTTCGAGTACGCGATAACCAGGGCCGGGTGATAGAAGCCGATGGCGTCGACGCGGCCCGACATGAAGGCGGCCACGGTCTCGTCGGTGTTGGTGAAGCGCTCGATCTTGGCCTTGGGCAGGCGCACG
>SEGN01000078.1 GCA_004211245.1 Variovorax sp. | reverse complement strand
GGTGCGGCAGATGGCGGCGCCGTGTACCTCCTGCGCCCCGACGGGCATGTCGCCGCGCGCTGGCGCACGCCGCCGTCCACCGATGTGCTGCGGCGGGCGCTGGGACGCGCCGGAGCGCTGCGCCGCGCCGAAACCCTGGAGGCTGCATGACCCCCATCCCGCTCGCTCCCGAAGCCCGCGATCGTCTTTACGCCGCTTGCGCGAACGCCATCACCGAGGCCGGCGAGGCGCGCGAATCGCTGTTTCTCGCGCGGCTCGCGCTGCTGCTGTTCGAACAGGTCGGCGACGAGGCCCGTTGCCGCCAGGCGCTGGCCGACGCGCTCGACCAACTGCCACTACCATCCCTTTCCGCTTCGCTTTCATCATCTCCGGAGACAACGACTTGAATCCCCAACGCAGAACCCTTCTCACCGGCCTCGCCGCCGCCGGCGCCGCCACCCTCGCACCCTGGGCCCGCGCGCAGGGCTACCCCGAACAGCCGATCAAATGGGTGGTGCCGTACCCTGCGGGCGGCGGCACGGACGTGATCGCGCGCACGCTGTCCGAAGCCATGCGCACCGGACTGGGCCAGGCCATCGTCATCGACAACCGGCCCGGCGCATCGACCAACATCGGTGCCGACATCGTCGCCAAGAGCAAGCCCGACGGCTACACGATCATGTCGGCCGACAACGCGGTGCTGGCCTTCAACGAGTACCTGTTCGGCAAGCTGCCGTTCAACCCGGAGAAGGACTTCAGCTACATCGGCGCGATCGGCCGTTTTCCGCTCGCCATCGTGGTGCACCCGGACTTCCCGGCCAAGGACTTCAAGGCGTTCCTGGCCTATGCCAAGGCCAACCCGGGCAAGCTCAACTACGCGTCGCCCGGGAACGGCTCGCCGCACCACCTGGCCATGGAGATGTTCAAGAACCGCACCGGCACCTTCATCACCCACATCCCGTACCGCGGCGCCGCGCCGGCGATGGCCGACGTGATGGGCGGGCAGGTGCCGTGCATGTTCCTCGACCTCGCCTCGGGCCTGCCGATCATGCAAAGCGGCAAGGTGCGTGTGCTGGCGATCGGCTCGGCCCAGCGCAGCAAGCTGCTGCCCAACGTGCCGACGCTGGCCGAAGTGGGCGTGCCCAACACCGAGGTGTTCGCGTTCCAGGGCGTGCTCGGCCCGGCCGGGCTGCCCGCGCCGGTGGTGGCCAGGCTCAATGGCGAACTGAACAAGGCGTTCAGCAACCCGGCGGTGCAAAAGCGCTTCACCGACTTCGGCATGGAGGCATTGCCCGGCACGCCCGAGCAGTTCGCGGCGCTCTCCCGTGCCGAGTCGAAGCGCTGGGGGCCCATCATCAAGGCCCAGGGCATCAAGCTGGACTGAGCTACTTCGCGTAGGCCTTGCGCGAGCCGTCTTCGAAGACTTCGTCGTCGCGCAGCAGTTTGCCGGCGTCGTCCCAGGCCCGCTCGCGCGTGGCACGGCCCTTGTCGTCGTAGGTCGTTTCGGCCACCAGCGCACCGTGCTCGCCGAAGCGCTGGTGCGTGCCCATCGCCATGGTGGCGCCCCCGCGCGGCGCGGCGCGGAAGCGGCCCACGCTCGCACGCTGGCCGCTGTCGTAGAACTCCGCGATCTCCACGACGCGCTGCTCGCCGCTGCCGTTCCAGGCCGACTTGCTGCGCGGCTGGCCGTTCATGTAGAAGCTGTCATCGCCGGTCGGGATGCCCTCGGGCGACCAGCGCTGCTCGCGCACCAGCGTGCCGCGCTCCGAGAACGTCAGCTCGCGCTGCCGCACGGTGCGGCGGTCCAGCACGAGGCTGTAAATCTCCTGGCGCTTCACGCCGCCGGGCCAGAAGCGCCGCGCAACCGACTGGTCGCCGGCGATTTCACTGCTGCTCTCGGGCTGGCCGTTGTCGTAGAGGCTTTCCCAGCGCTGGCGCACGCCGGCTGCATACGTCACACGCTGGCGCAGCGCGCCCTTGCCGTCGAACAGTTCGACCTGCGACGGCCCGCCGCTGAAACCGCAGGCGCGCGCATCGTCGAAGGCGGGGGCGAGCACCGGCTTGTCGCCACAGCGCAGCGCGCTCAGCTGGCCGGCCTCGGTGAATTCGGCCGAGGCCACTTCGCGGCCCGCCTCGCCGTTGAACGCGACGCGACGTCGCGCGCCGCCCGGATAGAACACGCGGACCAGGCCGACCTCGTTCGAATTCGCGTAGACCGATTCGCGCACCACCCGGCCGGTGGGCGCGAACTCGCGCGCCGGCCCGTCCATGTTGCCCTGGGCGTTGACGTGGTGCTCCTTGAACAGCTTGCCCTCCTGGTAGTAGCGCACCAGACCCATGTAGACGCCGTTCTGGATCTGCTGCTCGCGCCGGACCTGGCCGCTGTCACGGTCCTTGCAGCGGATCAGTCCCGTCTTGCCGGCGGTCGCATTGCCGTTGTTGACGTTGATCGGCTGGCCGTCGAGCTCGCAGTCCTGCACGGCGTGGGCCCCGCCTGCCAGGCCCAGCATCACGGCGGCGCATGCGGCGAGCCTGGCCGGCATCATTTGTCGTACACCGTGTCGAGCGACCGGAAGCCCTTGACCTCGATCGGGTTGCCGAACGGATCGCGGAAGAACATCGTCCATTGTTCGCCGGGCTGGCCTTCGAAGCGCACCTGGGGCTTCAGCACGAAGTCGGTGTTCGCCGCTTCGAGCCGGTCGGCCAGGGCACGCCAGTCGGGCAGTGCGAGCGCCAGCCCGAAGTGCGGCATCGGCACCAGCACGTCGCCGACATGGCCGGTGTCGGCCGTGGCGAAAGGCTCGCCCAGATGCATCGAGATCTGGTGGCCGAAGAAGTCGAAGTCGACCCAGGTGTCGGTGCTGCGGCCTTCGGCGCAGCCCAGCACGCCACCGTAGAAACGGCGGGCGCCATCGAGGTCGCGAACGTTGAAGGCGAGATGGAAGATGCTTTGCATGCGCGCAGCATAGCCGCGGCGCGCAGCCGGGCCGCGCCATAATCGCGGCTCCCATGTTTGCTTCGCTGCGCCCCCTCCACGCCATCGGCCGCTTCGTGCTGCTGTGGTTCGTGCTGTCGCTGGGCGTCGCGGTCGCCTCGCCGCTGGTGCATCCGCAGGCGATGGAGCTGGTGTGCTCGAGCGCCGGTGCCGTCAAGGTCATCGTGCAGACCGACGACGGTGCGCAGGAACTCGGCGCGACGCACATGGACTGTCCGCTGTGCGTGCTCACCGGCGCACCACCGCCGGCTGCGCCGCTGGCCGAGGTTCCTGCGATCCAGCCGCTGGCCCACGCAGTTCGGTCGATTCCGGCCGCGCGTCTCGCTGCGGCCACCGCCGCGCCTTTGCCGGCGCGCGGGCCACCCGCCTTCTCCTGACGCTTTCAGTTTCATGGCGGCCTGCACCACGGTGCAGCCGCTGCTGGCCGAACCGGCCTTGAAAAGCTTCCGGAGAATCGTTCGTGAGAAAACAACCCCTCGCGCTGGCCTTGGCCATCGCACTGTCGGCGCCCGCGTGGGCGCAGGAAATGGACCGCACCCTCGGCACGGTCACCGTCACCGGCGGCCGGCCGACATCGCTGCCGACGCAGATCCCCACCACCATCGAAGGCACCACGCGCGAACAGATCGAGGCCACGGTCAACGCCACCGACGCCGAAGACGCGCTCAAGTATCTGCCCAGCCTGGTGGTGCGCAAGCGCTACATCGGCGACTACAACCATGCCGTGCTGGCCACGCGTGCCTCCGGCACCGGCAACAGCGCGCGCTCCATGGTCTACGCCGACGGCATCCCGCTGTCGAACCTGTTGGGCAACGGTGCCACTTTCGCGCCGCGCTGGGGCATGGTGGCGCCCGAGGAGATCGAGCGCGTCGACGTGCTCTACGGCCCGTTCTCGGCCGCCTATCCCGGCAACTCGGTCGGCGCGGTGGTGGACTACGTGACGCGCATGCCCGATGCATTCGAGGCGCACGTCAAGCTGAGCGGCGCCACCGGCCGCTTCGAGCAGTACGGCAGCCGTTCGTCGCCCTCGGCCAACCAGCTCGACCTGTCGCTCGGTGGCCGCAATGGCGACTGGTCGTGGTGGCTCAGCGCCAACCGCACGCACAGCCAGGGGCAGGCACTGGTGTTCGGCAATCGGCTGCTGAGCGCCGGCACCGTGGGCAGCGCAGGCGTGCCGGTCACCGGCGCGGTGCTCGGCCTCAGTCCGACCAACCAACCGTGGTGGCTGGTCGGCGGCAGCACGATCTACGACACGACGCAGGAACAGGCCAAGCTCAAGCTGGCCTACGACTTCTCGCCCACCGTGCGTGCGACCTACACGCTCGGTGCGTGGAACAACAGCACCGATGGCAACGTGGAGAGCTATCTGCGCGACCGGAACGGCGTGCCGGTGTATGCGGGCCGCGTCAACATCGCGGGCCGTACGTACAACCTCGATGCGCCGAGCCTCGCGCTCGCGCCGACGAAGAACGAGATCACGCACACGATGCAGGGCCTGTCGGTCAAGAGCCACACCGGCGGCGTGTTCGACTGGGAACTGTCGGGCAGCCTCTACGACTACAGCCGTGATCTGCTGCGCACGCCGACCACGTCGCAATGGCTCGCCGGCCGCACCACCGACATGAAAGGCACCGGCTGGAACACATTCAAGGCGGCGGGCACCTGGCGGCCCACCGGCTCGGCGGAAGGCGTCGGCGCGCACGTGGTCGACTTCGGCGTGCAGCAGGACACCGCGCACCTGCGCACCCGGGTGCGCAACACGGCCGAGTGGTCGAGCGGCCCTGCGCTCACGCCCTTCTCGCAGTTCAACGGCAACACGCAGCTGCAATCGCTCTACGCGCAGGACACCTGGCGCTTCGCCCCCGACTGGAAGACCACGCTCGGCCTGCGCTACGAGCGCTGGAAGGCCTATGGCGGCGAACTCGGCAACGCGAGCAGCGTGCTCAATTTCAATGAGCGCAGCGAGAACCACATCTCGCCCAAGGCCGCGATCGCCTGGCAGGCCAGCCGCGACTGGCTGTTCAAGGCCTCGACCGGGCGCGCGATCCGCAACCCGACCGTGAGCGAGCTGTACCAGGGTCAGATCCTCGGCAGCACCATCGTCAACACCAACCCGGCGCTGCGGCCCGAGCGTTCGTGGACGACCGAACTGAGCGCCGAGCGCGACCTGAGGACCTGGGGCGTCGACGGCCTGCTGCGTGCCACGCTGTTCTTCGAACGCACGAAGGATGCGCTCTACAGCCAGACGTCCGCCAACAACATCACGACGATCCAGAACGTGGACGCGATCCGCACGAAGGGGCTCGAGCTGGCGGCCAATGCGTACGACGTCGGCGTGAAGGGGCTGGAGATCGGCGGGAGCCTGACCCTGGCGGACTCGAAGATCGTGGCCAACAGCGGCTTCCCGGCCAGCGTGGGCGCACAGCAGCCGCGCGTGCCGCGGGTGCGCGCCGCAATGCTGGCCACCTACAAGCCGGATGCCAACTGGGCCTTCACCTTCGGCGCGCGCTACAGCGGCAGGCAATATGGCACCCTCGACAACAGCGACCCGAACGGCTTCACCTACACCGGCTTCAGCAAGTACTTCGTGACCGACATTCGCGTGCGCTATCGCATCGACCGGCAGTGGAGCGCGGCTGTCGGCATCGACAACCTCAACAACTACAGGTACTGGGCCTTCCATCCGTACCCGCAACGCACCTTCGTGGCCGAACTCAAGTTCGACCTGTGACTCCCACCCTCTCAAGGAACACCGAAATGAAACACCTGATGACTTCTGCCGCATTCGCGTTCGCCGCATGGAGCGGCGCTGCCGGCGCACAACAACCGGCAGCCCCGGTCGAGGTGCGCGATGCCTGGGTGCGCCAGACCGTCCCCGGTCAGAGCGGCACCGGCGCCTTCATGAAACTCACCGCGCCTGCGGGCGCCCGCCTGATCGGCGCGCAGACGCCGGTGGCCGGTGTCGCGGAGGTGCACGAGATGAAGATGGAAGGCGACGTGATGAAGATGCGTGCGTTGCAAGGCGGGCTCGAGTTGCCTGCGGGCCGGACGGTGGAACTCAAGCCGAGCGGCTACCACGTGATGCTGATGAACCTGAAGCAGCCCATCGCCAAGGGCGCCACCGTGCCCATGACGCTGCGGTTCGAGGACGCCCGGGGTGTGCAATCGACGCTCGAGCTGAACCTGCCCGTGGGCGCCCCGGTCGCCGCTGCGGCCGACGGCGGCGGCCACAAGCACTGAGCATCGGCGTCGTCAGACGCCTTCGTACAGCGTGCCGAGCAGGTCGAACACCAGCGATCGCGGCGCCTGCGCGCGAATCGCATGGATGCTGTCGAGAAGCTCTTCCCTGGTGCGATACCCGCTGTGGCTTCTCGCAATCGATCCGCCCTCGGCGGCACGCAACTGCCAGAACCACAGGCCGGTGGAAGCATCCTGGCTGACGACGAATTTCATGGCCTGCCCTCCCGGACAAATCACCGCTCCCTGAACCAAGAATCAGTTTCGTCGGGGCGCGCCCCGGGTCATTCCTGATCCGGCAAGCGTGCTGTGGCGACGACCCGCTTGACCTCTTCTACCGCACGCCGGACCGATGCGATGTCGGCGTATGTCGCTGGGCTCACCGCGACGATGTCGTCGCCGGATTTCAACTGCCAGCCCCACATCCCATCTTCAGCTTCGACAATGAAAAACTGCATTGGAGAAATCCCGCGCCATCAGAAGTGGCCGCGTGATGGCCACGAATGTTCACACGCGACCCCTGCGAACAGAGGTCTTACGTATTACATCGTAACCGTGCGCCCAGTCGCTCAGGGTGCGGCCAGTCGATAGGTCAGCAGCAGCGTGACGCGGGGGCGTCGTGCGGGGTTGCTCGCCGCGGCGTCGCCGGTGGGTTTGGCCACCGCCACATCGACGCTGTAGTGGCGGTTGTCCGAGAAGCGCACCCCGAGGGCCACCGAACGCAGGCTCGCCGGCGCGGGTCGGCCGGCCTGGCTGGACACGCGCGCGGCTTCCACCAGCACGTAGGGTTCGATCTGCTTCAGCCAGACCCCCTCCGTGCTGAAGAGCCGGTTGATTTCGGCGCCGATGCCCCAGCCCGAATCGCCGGCCGCATCGCCGGTGGCGTACCCGCGGCCGAAGCGCGTGCCACCGAAAGAGATGCGTTCCGACGCGGCCAGCGTGTGCGGGCTGTACTGCGCGCCGAACGAAAGCGCGGTGCCCAGCTTGTTGGCGTAGCGGTCGCGCTGGCTGGCGTCGAAGCTGATGCGCGTGAAGTCGAGCCGTGCCGGGTTCTCGCCCGCCAGGCCGATCACGTTGCTGCGAACGGTGGCCGAGGCACCTGCACCGCGCAGACCCTGCGCGACCATCACGCTCGCGTTGCGGCTTCGATCGGGTGACACGTCCGCATAGGCGAGTTGCGCGAACAGCGCGCGCACGCGAGTGTCCTCGCTGAGCTGTCGGCCCGTCGCGGGGGCGCGGTAGTCGTCGATGTTGTCGACCGCGTAGAAGCCGCCGCTCAGCGTGAGGCTGCTGCGCGCGCTCAGCAGCAGCGGGTAGCTGGCGGCCAGATCGACGCGGCGGTTTGTGTTGAATCGCTCGATGCTCGCGCCGCGTCCGAGGGCCTCGTCGGGGTAGCCGCGATAGCTCGAGACATTGGCCTTCAGCGTGAGCCCGTCCGCGCCCACCAACTGCGCGTAGCCGAGCGTGAGCAGCTTCTCGCGCGCCCAGCTGCCCAGCAGCGTCGACGCGCTGAGCTGGCTGCCCGGCAGTACCGGGTCGTTCCAGACGCCGCTGAGGACGGCGCGCGGGGTCGGCTGGCGCAGGTCGGCGCCCACCGAAACGTTGTAGGGCTCGCGCTTGACCTTGAGCACGAGCGTCGTCGCGCCATCGGTGCTCGCGGGCAACGCCGCCGTGGCGTCGACCGTCAGGCCCGGCAGCCGGGCCAGCAGCTGCGTGACGCGCTCGAAGGCGGCGAGTGTCAATGGTCGTTGGGTGATCAGACGCTCGGCGATCGCGCGCAGGCGCATTTCCGAGATGCCGGCGTCGCCTTCGATGCGCACGGCCGAGACGAAACCTTCCACGGCGACGACGCGCACCAAGCCGTCGGCAAACGTCTGGTCGGGCAGGAAAACGAAAGACAACGGGTGACCCCGTTCCCGGTAGAGGGCCGTGGCGCCGTCGGCGACGGCGACCAGTTGCGCCACGGTCAGCGTTTGACCGACAAGAGGCGTAAAGCGGCTGGCGATGGCATCGAACGGCAAGGCGTTGATGCCTTCGATGTCGAAGCGCACGGGGCGCACCACCTGGGCCATGCGCCCCGCCCCGGGATCTGGCGGCGCTTGTACGGTGACGCGCGCCCCCGGCGTGACGCCGGGGGCCAGCGGCAGGGGCCGTGCCTCCGGCAACTGGTCGAGTGGATTGCCCGGCTGCGCCGTCTGCGCCTGCAGCGCGCCGGCGCAGCCGAGCAGCCCCAGCGCGAACCAGCGCCGTGCCGCGCTCAGGAGGAGGCCCCCGCGGCTCATCGGCCGATGCGCAGGCCGCCGACCACGCCACCGGCCACGCCGGTGACCGTGCCCACCGTGGCGCCAACGCCCGCCCCGACGCCCGCGACCGTCGTCGTACCGCCGGTGATCCCGGTGATCCCGGTGGTCACGCCGGCCACGGCGCCGACCGTTGTGCCGACGGTGCTTCCCACCGTGCTGCCGAGCGTGCCCGTGACGCCTGCGACTGTGCCGCCCAGGCCCGACACGGTGGTCCCGACCGGGCCGCCGATGGCGCCGCCCAGCGCGGTGGTCGTGCCGCCGACCAGGCCGCCCACGCCGGCGACGGTGCCACCGACGGCGGTGCTCGCACCACCGAGGCCGCTGACACCGGCGCCAGCCACCACGCCGGCCCCCGCGCTCACGCCGACGCCCGACAGGCTGGAACCCAACCCGCCGAGATGGCCGAGCGCGCCGCCGTTCGGCGTCCCTGCGCCGGGCGCGTTGACCAGACCGCCGAGGCTCGCCACGGTTGCGCCGCCCGAAGTCGTCACACCCCCGAGCGGGCCGGCCGACCCCAGTTGCTGGACGCCGGCGCCGAGCCGGCCGGCAAGGTTGTCGACCGGCACGCCGAGGCCGGTCACGGCGCCGACCTGCTGGGTCGTGCCGATCACGCTCTCGTCGATGCGGCGCACCAGGGTGCTGGTACGGGCGGTCACTTGCCGCACGGCGCCATGGTCGACCACGCCGGCGACGGTGTCGGCCGTCTTGTCGACCAGCGCCCCCGCAGTCCCGGTCACGGGCGCGAGTCCTGTGCCGGCACCCACGCTCGCGACGCCGCCGCCCAGCTGGCGCACCGCGACTGGAACACTGTCGACCGTGACGCCGATCGCATCGGCCTGCCCGAGATTGCCCAGACCGCTCTTGATACCTTCGCCCAGGGTGCCAGCCGCATCGCCGGTCGCCTGGACCAGTCCCGTGGCCGGGCCGGCATGGACGCCGCTCACGGCGCTGCCCACGGCGCCGACCGTCTGGCCGGCACGGGACAACACCGCGTTGCTGGCCAGCAAGGCCGGGCTGACGGGCGTGCCGCCGTTGCCCCCGGTGCCACCGCCCGCGCCACTGCCACCCGTGCCATTGCCGCCACCGTTGCCGCCCGCACCGACGCCGCCCGCAACCGTGCCGTTGCCGCCGCCGGCACCTGAACCTGCGTTCGCCCCCGCACCTGCACCTGCACCTGCACCTGCATCGGTACCGATGCCGTCCGGCGTGGCCGTTCCACTGACACCGCCGAATGCGCCCCCCGCCGAGCCATGCGAGGCGCAGCCGCCAAGCACCGCGAGCGCAGCCGCCAAGGCCACGCTGGACGCGACAAAATGAAACCGTGTTCGAGCCAAAGTAGTCATGCCAATCTCCGCTGAAGTACAAGGAATGCAGGCTTGAATCGACCGATCAGGCCTGCGCTCGCGCCGCGGGACCCGATCAGTCGAACGCCGCGGACGCACCTCCTTTGTACGAGCGGGGTTTCATTTGCTAACAACAGTGGAGCGAATGTCAACGCGTGGGCAGAGGGTCACGATGTGACAGATTTCACGTTTCAGTCGGTGCAAAAACAGGAGTAAGTCGAAGGTTTGCCCCGACCGCGGCACACCTCAGTGCGCTGCCGCGCGCTCGACGCCATTGGCTTCGTCGAGCAAGCGCGCGACGATCTCTGCCGACATCTGCAGTCGCTTGAGCGCGAGTTCGCCGTGTGCTGTCGTCGCGCCCAGGCTGAAGCAGCAGAGCGTGCCGTAGACCTGGCCGTCCTGCAGGCGGACCGGCACCCCGATGTGCGAGGTGATGGGAGCCGGCAGAACTGGAAGGGCGCCGGTGCGTTGCAGCGCGACCACGTCGTTGATGAGAGCCGGCGCGCGGCCGTCGACGATGCGCTGGCAGAGGCTTTCTTCGAGCGCATGCGACTGACCGGGCTCGATCAGTCGCCGGTCGGGCAAGGTGTCGACGTACCGGAACACGCGCTGCCCATCGATGAACTCGGCCACGAAGGCGACATCCATCTGAAGGTCGTTGCGCAACAGGCGCAACAGGCTGCCGACCGTCCGGTCTGTCGCGTCCGGGCCGCCGCGCGAGGTCGTGATGCGCAGGGTGGACGCTGGACGCTTCAAACGCTCGAGCCCCGCCGGATGTGCATTCGTTCGCGGTATCGCGCTCTGGCCGTCGAGCGGAATGCGGCGTTTGATTTACGTTGTTTCACAATCATGGGAACTTTTGGTTACACCCGTCATGACCGCACCACGCACGCCCGGACGAATTTCTCGATGCTTTGCCGCACTGTGGGGCAGCCTGCTGCCCCGCCGTCGATCCCTCAGCACGATCGACCACGCGCCGGCGGACTCTGGAGCGGAAACCGCGCTGCGCGACACGGTTGTCGTCCCGCCTGCGGTCGGTGCGAACGCGCAGCAGGTGCTCGCGACACCGGAAGAGTTTGCGGACGCGGCCGATCAGCCTGCCGTTCCGCCACGTCTGCGCACGCTGGAAGAAGTCCGCGCCGATCTTGCGCTCCTGCGAGAGCGCACTCGCACCCTTCAAGCCCAGGCTCAGGCACGCCGCGAACGGAGCTTCGCGCCAACCGATTTCATGGATTTCGCGGACGCGAAGCCGGCCGCCGACCAAGGTCCCGCCTCGGGCTTTGCGCCGACCGACTTCCTGGACTTCGGCATGCCGAGCCCGCAGCCCGGCCGCTGAACAGCCGGCGGTGGTCAGCGGCGCGGGCCGCGCATCAAGGACAGCAGCACGGCCGTGAAGACAGCACCGCCGGCAGCCGCAATCAGCGC
>SEGN01000077.1 GCA_004211245.1 Variovorax sp. | reverse complement strand
GCCGTCGCAGATGCCGATCCAGGTGACGATCTTGTGCAGTTCGCGCGCATAGGCCACGGCCTCGGCGGTGGAGCGCATGTCGGGCTCGGTCACGATCTCCAGCAGCGGCGTGCCGGCGCGGTTCAGGTCGATGCCCGACTGGCCGACGAAGTTTTCGTGCAGCGACTTGCCGGCGTCTTCCTCGAGGTGCGCGCGCACCAGGCGCACGGTCTTCTGCTCGTCGCCGAGGAAGAAGCTCACCGAGCCGCCCTGCACCACGGGGATTTCGAACTGGCTGATCTGGTAGCCCTTGGGCAGGTCGGGGTAGAAGTAGTTCTTGCGCGCGAACACCGAGCGCGGCGCGATGTGCGAGCCCAGCGCCAGGCCGAGCTTGATCGCGCGTTCGACCGCGCCCTTGTTCATCACCGGCAGGGTGCCGGGCAAGGCAAGGTCGACCGCACAGGCCTGCGTGTTCGGCTCGGCGCCGAAGGCGGTCGAGGCGCGGCTGAAGATCTTGCTCGCGGTCGACAGTTGCGCATGGGTCTCGAAGCCGATGATGACTTCGAAGCCCTGCACCAGCGGGCCTGTCGGGCGGCCTGCCTGCATCTGCTCGAAAGAGTTCACGGGTTCGCTCATCTCAAAAGCCCTCCGGCATCTTCTGGTGCCAGTCGGTGGCCTGCTGGAATCGGTGGGCCGCATTGAGCAGCTTCGCTTCGCCGAAGTAGTTGCCGATCAGCTGGAGCCCGACGGGCATGTTCGCTTCGCCGAAGCCCACCGGCAGGCTCATGCCCGGCAGGCCGGCGAGCGAACCCGGCAGCGTGAAGATGTCGGCCAGGTAGTCGGCGACAGGATCGTCGCCGTGCTCGCCGAGCTTCCAGGCCACCGTGGGCGCGGCCGGGCCGGCGATCACGTCGCAGTCCTTGAAGGCCTGCTGGAAGTCGTCCGCGATCATGCGGCGCACCTTCTGCGCCTGCAGGTAATACGCGTCGTAGTAGCCATGGCTCAGCACGTAGGTGCCGATCATGATGCGGCGCTTGACTTCGTCGCCGAAGCCTTCTTCGCGCGTCTTCGCGTACATGTCGGCCAGGTCCTTGTATTGCTTCGCGCGGTGGCCGAACTTCACGCCGTCGAAGCGACTCAGGTTGCTCGACGCCTCGGCCGCCGCGAGGATGTAGTACACCGGGATCGACAGTTCGGTGCGCGGCAGCGTGATGGCCACGCGCTTTGCGCCGAGCTTTTCGTACTCGGCCAGCGCGGCATCGATCGCGGCGCGCACGCCCGGCGCCACGCCGTCGCCGAGGAACTCCTTCGGCACGCCGATGCGCAGGCCGTCGAGCGATTCGCCGAGGTGGCGCGAAAAGTCCTCGACCGGCCGGTCGATCGAAGTCGAGTCGCGGTCGAGGTCGGGCCCGCACATGGCCGACAGCAACAGGGCGCAGTCTTCGGCCGAGCGCGCGATCGGGCCGGCCTGGTCGAGGCTGGAGGCAAAGGCCACCATGCCGTAGCGCGAGGCACGGCCGTAGGTCGGCTTGATGCCGGTCACGCCGCAGAACGAGGCTGGCTGGCGAATCGAGCCGCCGGTGTCGGTGCCGGTGGCGGCCGGCGCGAGGCCCGCGGCCACTGCCGCGGCGCTGCCGCCCGACGAGCCGCCCGGGATGCGCGTCGCGTCCCAGGGGTTGCGCACGGGCGTGGCGGCATCGAAGCCGACGGCCGGGACCGCCACGTTCTCGTTGGCCGAGCCCATCGCGAACTCGTCGCAGCTCAGCTTGCCGAGCGTGACGGCGCCGGCTTCGGCCAGCTTGCGCACGACCGTCGCATCGAACGGCGAGCGGTAGCCGGCCAGGATGCGCGAACCCGCGGTGGTGGGGAAGTCGGTGGTGACGAAGATGTCCTTGTGCGCGACCGGCACGCCGGTGAGCGCGGGCGCGCCACCCGCGGCCAGCTTCGCATCGGCCGCGCGGGCCTGCGCCAAAGTGACGTCGGCGTCCACGGCCACGAAGGCGCCGAGCGCCTGATGCGCGGTGGCGCGGGCCAGGAAATGCCGAGCCGCCTCCACGGCCGAAACCTCGCGCGCAGCCAGCGATCTGGCGAGCTCGGCCACGCCCTTTCGATGCAGTTCGCTCATTCGATCACCTTCGGTACCAGGAACAGCCCGGCCTCGACGGCGGGTGCACTTTTCTGGTTGGCTTCGCGGTTGTTCGGCTCGCTCACCACGTCGTCGCGCAGCCGCAGTGCGATGTCTTCGATGGCCGCCACCGGATGGGCCAGGGGCGCGATCCCGGCGGTGTCGACCGCACGCATGCGCTCGACCAGGCCGAAGAAGCCGTTGATCTGGCCTAGCATGCGCTCGCTTTCGTCGGGCGCCAGCTGCAGCCTCGCCAGCGAGGCGATGCGTGCGATATCGGATTGGGAAAGAGACATCGGAAGAACCGGGTGAAACCGGAGGTAATCGCACGCCCCGAGGGGGTGCAGACACAGGAGACAGAGGGGATTCGGGTATTATCCCGCCTTTGCCGCAACCCCCGCGAACGCGCCGGCTTTTGCCGCAAAAACCGATCAATCCACCCCGTCAGCAGACCCAATAAGAGAGCGACGACATGCCGATGCGCATGCCGTGCTTCAGAGGATTCCACACATGTTTGGAGCTTTCCGTCGGTACTTCTCGACCGACCTCGCGATCGACCTCGGCACTGCCAACACCCTGATCTTTGCCCGCGGCAAGGGCATCGTGCTGGACGAACCCTCGGTCGTCGCCATCCGCCACGAAGGCGGCCCGCACGGCAAGAAGGTGATCCAGGCGGTCGGCCGCGAAGCCAAGGCGATGCTCGGAAAGGTGCCCGGCAACATCGAGGCGATCCGCCCGATGAAGGACGGCGTGATCGCCGATTTCGTGATCACCGAGCAGATGATCAAGCAGTTCATCAAGATGGTGCATCCGCGCTCGATGCTCACGCCGAGCCCGCGCATCATCATCTGCGTGCCCTGCGGGTCCACCCAGGTCGAGCGCCGCGCCATCAAGGACGCGGCCGAAGCGGCCGGCGCGACATCGGTCTACCTGATCGAGGAACCGATGGCTGCCGCCATCGGTGCCGGCCTGCCGGTGTCGGAAGCCTCGGGCTCGATGGTGGTCGACATCGGCGGCGGCACGACCGAGGTCGGCGTCATCTCGCTGGGCGGCATGGTCTACAAGGGCAGCGTGCGCGTCGGCGGCGACCGCTTCGACGAGGCCATCATCAACTACATCCGCCGCAACTACGGCATGCTGATCGGCGAGCCGACGGCCGAAGTCATCAAGAAGACGATCGGCTCGGCCTTTCCGGGCTCCGAGGTCAAGGAGATGGAAGTCAAGGGCCGCAACCTCAGCGAAGGCGTGCCGCGCAGCTTCACCATCAGCAGCAACGAGGTGCTGGAAGCGCTGACCGACCCGCTCAACAACATCGTCTCCGCCGTGAAGAACGCGCTGGAGCAGACGCCGCCCGAACTCGGCGCCGACATCGCCGACCGCGGCATGATGCTCACCGGTGGCGGCGCGCTGCTGCGCGACCTCGACCGCCTGCTGGCCGAGGAAACCGGGCTGCCGGTGCTGGTGGCCGAAGACCCGCTGACCTGCGTGGTGCGCGGTTGCGGCATTGCCCTCGAGCGGATGGACCGCTTGGGAAGCATCTTCACGTCCGAATAGCTCGCCCCCAGGCTGCGCGGCACTTCGTGTCCGCTACGCCCACCCCCTGCCGGGGGCGGCGCCAGCGGCCCGGCGGAGCCGGTTCCGCGGCACCCCGCGAAAATACAGGCCCTTCGTGCTTCTTCTGGCGTAATAGCGCACCATGCCGCTCGGGACTCTTGACCGCACCGCGCCACCGCTCTTCAACCAGGGGCCGTCGGCGCTCAGCAAGCTGATCTTCTTCAGCGCCCTCTCGCTTTTTCTCATGGTCGCGGACGCGCGCTTCGACATCGTGCGCCCGGTGCGCGCGGCCATCGGCGCTGTTCTGTATCCGGTGCAGTGGGTTGCGATGAAGCCGGTGCAGATGGCGCTCGGCGGCACCCGCTATTTCGAAGACCTCCAGGCCGCCCAGCGCAACGAGTCCGATGCCCGCCGCGCCTTGGCGCTGCAATCGGAGCGGGCCAGCCAGGCCGATGCGCTGTCGCAGGACAACGCCCGCCTGCGCGCGATGCTGGACCTGCGTGCCACCACCCAGACGCCCGGTCGCGTGGCCGAGGTGCTCTACGACGCGGCGGACCCCTACACCCGCAAGCTGATCCTCGACCAGGGCATGACGCAGGGCATCGTGGCCGGTTCGCCCGTGATCGACGAGCACGGCGTGATCGGGCAGGTGACGCAGGTGCAACCCTTCACCAGCGAGGTCACGCTGGTGATCGACCGCGACCTCTCGATTCCGGTGCAGAACACGCGCACCGGCGCACGCAGCGTGGCATTCGGCGAGGCCAACGCCCATGGCGGCGGACTCGAACTGCGCTTCATGCAGGCCAACTCCGATGTCCAGGAGGGCGACCTGTTGACGACCAGTGGTGTCGACGGCGTCTACCCGCCCGGGCTGCCGGTCGGCAAGATCGACCGCATCGAGCGGCGCGCCGACTCCGCCTTTGCGCGCATTCACTGCGTGCCGCTGGCCGCCGTGACGGCAGCGCGGTACGTCATGGTGCTGGTGCCGATGAGTGCCGGTGCGCCGCCACGTCCTGCTGCGGCAGCTTCGGCGCCGGCAGCAGCCGGTGCAGCGAAGAAGAAGGAGAAGGCGGCCGACAAGGCAGCGGAGAAGCGGGGGGCGACGCGATGATCATGCGCCCCGGCCAGCAGCAGCTGCTGCTGCCCGTCAGCCCGCTCTTCATCTGGGGCAGCCTCTTCCTGGCGCTGGTGCTGGACATGCTGCCGCTCGGCCGCCTGGCCTGGACGCCGGACGTGCTGGCGCTGGCCATCGTGTTCTGGAGCGTGCACCAGCCCACACGCATCGGCATCGGGGTGGCCTTCGTGTTCGGGCTGTGCATGGACGTGCACCAGTCGGCCATGCTCGGGCAGCACGCCCTGTCGTACACCACGCTCGGCTTCTTCGCGATCATGATTCACCGGCGCCTGCTGTGGTACCCGGTGGCCTCGCAGGCGCTGCAGTTGCTGCCGCTGTTCGCGCTGTCGCACCTGATCGAGCTGGGCATCCGCATGGTGGGCGGCGGGGCGTTTCCGGGGTGGAACCTCATGCTGTCGCCCGTGCTCGAAATGGCCCTGTGGCCGCTGGCCAGTGCCTTGTTGCTGGCGCCGCAGAAGCGCACGCCGGAGCCCGATGCCAACCGACCGCTCTGACGTTGCCATCCGCACCTTGCAGGCCTAAGCTCCAGCCCCGATGACCGAAATCCGCAACGTCGCCGCCGATCTCGCACGCTTCAAGCGCCGTGTGATCGTGATCGGCCTCGTGGTGCTCACGGCCTTCAGCCTCCTGTGCATGCGGCTGGTGTACCTGCAGGTGGTGCGGCACGAGGATCTGGCCGAGCAGGCCGAGAACAACCGCACCGCGATCGTGCCGGTGGTGCCGAACCGCGGCCTGATCCTCGATCGCAACGGCATCACGCTGGCGTCGAACTACTCGGCCTACACGCTCGAGATCACGCCCTCGAAGGCCGGCGACGTCGAGCAGACCATCGAGGGGCTGACCCAGGTGCTCGACGTCACGCCGCGCGACCGCAGGCGCTTCAAGCGGCTGCGCGAAGACTCCCGCAACTTCGATTCGATCCCCATCCGCACCCGTCTGAGCGACGAAGAAGTGGCCCGCTTCGCGGCCCAGCGCTACCGCTTCCCGGGCGTCGAGATCAAGGCGCGGCTGTTCCGCAACTACCCGCACGGCGAGGTGGCCAGCCACGTCCTCGGCTACATCGGCCGCATCAACCAGACCGAGAAGGCCGCGATGGAGGAGTGGGAGGACGAGGACTATGCCAACTACAAGGGCACCGAGTACATCGGCAAGCTCGGCATCGAACAGAGCTACGAGAAGACGCTGCACGGCCTCACGGGCGTGGAGCAGATGGAAACGTCCGCCGGCGGGCGCGCGGTGCGCCGGCTCGCCGGCCATCCCGCCACGCCCGGCAACACCGTCATGCTGTCGCTCGACATCAAGCTGCAGAAAATGGTGGAGGACATCTACGGCGACCGCCGCGGCGCGCTGGTGGCGCTCGACCCGAAGACCGGCGAGGTGCTGGCCTTCGTGAGCAAGCCGACCTTCGACCCGAACCTGTTCGTCGAAGGCATCGATTCCGAAAGCTGGAAGGAACTGAGCGAGTCGCTCGACAAGCCGCTGCTCAACCGCGCGCTGCGTGGCACCTACCCGCCGGGCTCGACCTACAAACCCTTCATGGCCATGGCCGCACTGCAGAGCGGCAAGCGCGGGCCGAGCGTGGTCGTCAACGACCCGGGCTACTTCAATTTCGGCGGGCACCGTTTCGGCAGCCCGGAGGGCAACATCGGCGGCGTCGACATGCGCCGCTCGATCCAGCTGTCGAGCAACATCTACTACTACTCGCTGGCCAACGAGATGGGCGTGGACCTGATCCACGACTACATGAAGCCGATGGGCTTCGGGCAGATCACCGGCATCGACCTCGGCGGCGAGGTGCGCGGCGTGCTGCCCAGCACCGAGTGGAAGCGCAACGCCTACAAGCGTCCCGAGGCCAAGAAGTGGTATGCCGGCGAAACCATTTCGCTCGGCATCGGCCAGGGCTACAACAGCTTCACCATGCTGCAGCTTGCACAGGCGACGGCCATCATCGCCGACGGCGGCCTGAAGCACCGACCGCATCTCGTGCTCGCCACGCGCGACACCGTGAGCGGCGAGACGACGCCGGTTGCGCAACCGCCGGCCGACAACCTCGGCTACGCACCGGCCAATGTGGCGGTGGTGCGCGAGGGCTTGCAGGCCGTCGTCACGGCGGGCACCGCGCGCGGCGTTTTTGCCGGCGCCGGCTACACGGCGGCCGGCAAGACCGGAACGGCGCAGGCCGTCACGCAGGCGCAGAACACCAAATACAACGCCAAGGCACTCGAAGAACACCAGCGCGACCACGCGCTCTTCATGGCGTTCGCACCGGCCAACGATCCGAAGATCGCGGTGGCGGTGATCGTGGAGAACGCCGGTTGGGGTGCGGGCGCGGCCGCGCCCATCGCGCGGCGCGTGTTCGACTACTGGTTGCTCGGGCAATACCCGAGCGAAGCGGACATGGCGGCGATCAGGGTCGGGAAGGCGACCGCGCCGATCGGCAAGCCGCGTCTGGCGAGCGAAGCGGCCTGGCCGGCGCCGGCGAACACGCCTGCCACGGCCCCCTGAACGTTTGCGTCAGGCGCAGACCGCGGCGTTCACCACTCGCCGGTTTCGCGGACCCGCTGGTCGGGATCGAGGCGCGCCAGGCGCTCCTGCAGCCGTTGCGCATTCACGCGGTTGCGGCGCTGCGAGAGCGCCCCGAAGTGGCGCGCCACGGCCGACACCACGGGAGGGCGCTGCAGGCCGGCGGCGGGCGTGGTGAAAGGGCTTGGATGGGTGCGCATGGCGATTCCTTCGGAACAGCCTCGATGATCGACCGGTTGCGCCGCACGTAGTCAAAAGTTTTCGTGAACTCGTTGTGCTTTCGGCGCCCCGCTCGCGCTGTTGTCGCAACCGTGCGACGCACAACGCGGCGCTCAGCGCAGGAATGCGTCGTAGCCGGTCTTCAGGATCAGCGCGCTCACCACCACGATGAACACGCCGCGCACGAAGCCGGCGCCGTGCTTCAGCGCCACACGCGTGCCCAGCACGCTGCCCGCAACGTTGGCCACTGCCATCATGAGCCCGTAGTGCCACCATACGTGGCCTTTGGCGGCGAGCAGCAGCAGGGCCGCGAGGTTGGTGGCCACGTTGACGAGTTTGGCCGAAGCCGAGGCGTTCAGAAAATCGTAGCCGAGCCAGCGCACGAACAGGAACACGAGAAAGCTCCCCGTGCCTGGCCCGAAGAAGCCGTCGTACACGCCGATTCCCAGGCCGACCGTACAGGCAGCCAGCGTTTCGTGCCGACCGGCGAAACGCGGCACATGGTGCCGCCCCATGTCCTTGCGCGCCAGGGTGTAAGCCAGCACTGCCACCAGGATGAACGGCAGCGCCCGCCGCAGGAAGTCGCCCGGAAACAGCGTGACCGCCCATGCGCCGGCCAGCGAGCCTGCGAATCCGACCGCTGCGGCCGGCAGCAGCGCCGACCAGCGCAGTTGCACGCGCCGGCTGAACTGCGCCGCCGAAGCCGCCGTGCCCCAGATGGAGGCGCTTTTGTTGGTGCCCAGCAACGTGGCCGGCGGCGCGCCTGGAAAAGTCGCAAACAGGGCAGGCACCAGAATGAGTCCGCCACCCCCCACGATCGAATCCACGAAGCCGCCCAGCAGCGAGGCGACAGTGACCACCAGCATCTCCATGGTGCACATTCTCTCAGGCGGCAGGCGCTATCGAATCAGTAGCGTGGCAACGCCAGCGGGTGGGGATTGCAGAACGATTCACCCAAAAATAAAGCGCCGACCAGCGGCGCTTTGTGAAGTTGGCGTCTCGTGTGCGGACGCCTTGATTCGTTGATTGGACTAGTTCGCGAAGTTGTCTCCTCGGCCCCGCCCAGCCGGGCCGGGCCCGTTGCGAGTGGCGCGACTGTAGATGCTGCACCGCACCAGTGCATTGGGGGATACCCGTTGGGTTGGCGCACGGAAGCGCAGAGTTTGTATCTGAACGTTAACTCGTGGCATAACTCCTGCAAGGCCACGTTGCTCTTCACAGGACAGATCGCAATGCAATCTCCGCTGACCGCGCCCGGCATGGTTGCGCAGTCGTCTCTCAATGCGGCCGACACCGCCTGGCTCATGACCGCGACCGTGCTGGTGCTGTTGATGACGCTGCCCGGCATCGCGCTGTTCTATGCCGGCATGGTGCGGCGCAAGAACGTGCTGTCGGTGATGGCCGCGGTGGTCGGCACGGCGGCGGTGGTGTCCATCGTCTGGTTCACGCTGGGCTACTCGCTGGCGTTCACGCCGGGTTCCCGCTGGCTGGGCGGTGGTGAGCGCTTCTGGTTCGCGGGGTTCGACTACGTGCACCGGACCGCGCAGGTGGCGGTGAGCCACGTGGCGCCCAACGTGCCCGAAGCGGTCTACGCGATGTTCCAGCTCGGGTTCGCCATCGTCACCGCCGCCCTGGTCGTCGGGGCTTTCGTCGAGCGCATGCGCTTTTCCGCGGTCCTGTGGTTCGCAGGGCTCTGGAGCCTGGTGGTCTATGCGCCGATCGCCCACTGGGTCTGGGAGCCGGGCGGATGGCTGTCGGGGCTCGGCGCACTCGACTTTGCAGGCGGCTCGGTGGTTCATGTCAACGCCGGGGTCGCCGGTCTGGTGTGCGCTTACTCACTGGGGCCGCGTCGTGGCTATGGACGTGAACCCTTCGAGCCCTACAACCTGGCGTTCACCATGGCCGGTGCCGGGCTGCTCTGGATCGGCTGGTTCGGCTTCAATGCCGGCTCGGCCATCGCGGCCGACGGGCGCGCCGGCCTGGCGATGCTGGTGACGCACATCGCGGCCGCGGCCGGCGCCGTGAGCTGGATGGCGGGCGAATGGGCGAGCCGCCGCAGCCCCTCGCTGCTGGGCCTGTGTTCAGGGGTGCTCGCCGGTCTGGTGGCCATCACGCCCGCCGCCGGCTACGTGACGCCACCGGCCGCACTCGCCATCGGCACCATCGCGGGCCTTGCCTGCTATTGGGGCGCCACCACCCTGAAGCGCTGGCTGAGGGCGGACGACTCGCTCGACGTGTTCGGCGTGCATGGCATCGGCGGCATCGTGGGCTCGCTGCTCACGGGCGTGTTCGCCGATGCCCGCATCTCGGGCCAGAGCGGCAGCGTGTTGACGCAGGCGCTGGCGGTCGGGGCCGTCGCGGTCTACAGCGCCATGGCCACCGGCCTGGTGCTGCTGGTGGTGCACATCCTCGTGGGCCTGCGGGTCAACGACGAGGCCGAGCTGCTCGGCCTCGACCTTGCGGTTCATCACGAGCGCCTGGGTTGAGCGCAACGCGAAGGGATCCACGCATGACCGAAACCGAACGTCTCGCCATCGCCGCCCATCTGCATGTGGCCCTGCGCAGCAAGACCGGGCGCGTGACCGATCCGGAGTGGATGGCCGTCAACGTGGCCTACGCGGCGGAGATCGTGCGCTTCACGCGCGCCCGCGCGGCCGAGACCCACGACCTCGACCTCAACGCACTGGCCTCGCGCCTCGAATTCGCCATGGAGCCGCTCGCCGCCGCCGAACAGTCGCGTGCCGCGAAGAAGCCGCCGGTCCCTGCTCCCGAACTGGCGACCCGGGACGGCCCGCGCTACGTGGGCGGCCTGCGCTAGCTAGACGCCCGCCTTGATCCACGCGGCCGCCTTTTCGGCCAGCATCAGCGTCGGACTGTTGGTGTTGCCGCTCGTGATGGTCGGCATCGCACCGGCGTCGACCACCCGCAGGCCCTGGATGCCGCGCACGCGCAGGTGCGAATCCAGCACGGCCATCGGATCGCTCGCAGCGCCCATCTTCGTGGTGCCGACCGGGTGGAAGATCGTGGTCGCGATATCGCCGGCCAGGCGCGCGAGCTCGTCGTCGGTCTGGTACTGCACGCCGGGCTTCCACTCTTCGGGCTGGTACTTCGCGAGCGCGGGCTGGGCCGCGATGCGGCGCGTCACGCGCAGCGAATCGGCCGCCACCTTGCGGTCTTCGTCGGTGCTCAGGTAGTTGGGCGCGATCGCCGGCGCATCCTGGTAGCGGTTGCTCTTAATCCGCACCGTGCCCCGGCTGGTCGGGTTCAGGTTGCACACGCTGGCGGTGAACGCCGGAAAGCTGTGCAGCGGCTCGCCGAAGGCGTCGAGCGACAGCGGCTGCACGTGGTATTCGAGATTCGGCCACTCGTGCTCGGCCGAGCTGCGCGTGAAAGCGCCGAGCTGCGACGGCGCCATGCTCATCGGCCCGCTGCGCTTCATGAGGTATTCGAGGCCGATCCTTGCCTTGCCCATCATCGACGAGGCGAGCACGTTGAGCGTCGGTGCGCCATTGATCTTGAACACCGCGCGGATCTGCAGGTGGTCCTGCAGGTTGGCGCCGACGCCCGGCAGGTCGGCCACCACCGCCGATGCTGCCGCCGCAGAGCACCACCTCCTGCGTGGCGTGCGCCGTGACCATCTCGTGCCCGTCCCACACCTGCACGCCGGTGCAGCGCTGGCTGCCGTCGGGCTGGGTCTCGACGATGAGTTTCGTCACGTGGGCGTTGACCCACATCTCGAAGTTGGTCCGGCCATAGCAGGTCGGCCGCAGGAACGCCTTGGCCGTGTTCCAGCGCCAGCCGTCCTTCTGGTTGACCTGGAAATAGCCCACGCCCTCGTTGCTGCCGCGGTTGAAGTCGGTGGAGTGCGGGATTCCGGCCTCCTGCGCAGCGAGCGCGAAGGCATCGAGGATGTCCCAGCGCAGGCGCTGCTTCTCGACGCGCCATTCGCCTCCCGCCCCATGCAACTCGTCGGCCCCGAGGTAGTAGTCCTCGTGCTGCTTGAAGGCCGGCAGCACGTTCTGCCACCGCCAGTCGTCGTCGCCGGTGAGCGCGGCCCACTGGTCGTAGTCGCGCGCCTGGCCGCGCATGTAGATCATGCCGTTGATGCTCGAGGAACCGCCCAGCGTCTTGCCGCGCGGATAGCGCAGCGTGCGCCCGTTCAGCCCGGCGTCGGGCTCGGTGTTGTAGAGCCAGTCGGTGCGCGGGTTGCCGATGCAGTAGAGATAGCCGACCGGGATGTGGATCCAGTGATAGTCGTCCTTGCGGCCGGCCTCGATGAGGAGCGTGCGCTTCTGCTTTTGCTGCGTCAGCCGGTTGCACATCAGTGCGCCGGCGGTGCCGCCGCCGATGACGATGTAGTCGAAGGTGTTGTCGCTCACGCGCTGTCTCCAAAACAATGAAAGCCCGGGCCGGTGTGTCCAGGCCTCGGGCTTCGCAGTTTAGGCGCCAATGTCCGGCGGCTTGCTTACGTCATGACAGTGTTCAAGCGACCTCGGCGAGTGCATCGCCCACGGCGTTGATCAGCCGGTCGATTTCCGCCTTCTCGGTGATGAAGGGCGGCGCGAGCTGGACCGTGTCGGCGCCGTAGCGCACGTAGAAGCCCTTCCTCCAGCACGCCATGGCCACCTCGTAGGGGCGCCTGGCGGGTTCGCCGGGGACGGGCGCCAGCGTGATGCCCGCGGCCAGGCCGAAATTGCGGATGTCGATGACATGCTGGCTGCCCTTGAGGATGTGCACCGCGTTCTCGAAGTGCGGCGCCAGCGTGCGCACGCGGCCGACCATGTCTTCGCGGGTCAGCACGTCGAGCGCCGCGAGGCCGGCGGCGCAGGCCACCGGGTGGGCCGAGTAGGTGTAGCCGTGCGGGAACTCGACCATGTAGTCCGCACCGCCGGCGGCCATGAAGGTGTCGTAGATCTCCTTGCTGGCGATCACGGCGCCCAGCGGCTGCGCGCCGTTGGTCACCTGCTTGGCGACGTTCATGATGTCCGGCGTCACGCCGAAGGCATCGGCGCCGGTGAGCGCACCCATGCGGCCGAAACCGGTGATGACCTCGTCGAAGATCAGCAGGATGTTGTTCGCGGTGCAGATGTCGCGCAGGCGCTGCAGGTAGCCCGCGGGCGGCACGATCACGCCGGCCGAGCCGGACATCGGCTCGACGATCACGGCCGCGATGTTCGATGCGTCGTGCAGCGCGATCAGGTCGAGCAGCCGATCGGCCAGATGCGCGCCTTCGGTCGGCATGCCGCGCACGAAGGTGTTCCCGGGCAGCACGGTGTGCGGCAGATGGTCGGCTTCCACGGCCTGGCCGAACAGCTTGCGGTTGCCGCCGATGCCGCCGACCGAGATGCCGCCGAAGTTGACGCCGTGGTAGCCCTTCTCACGGCCGATCAGCCGCGTCTTGTGGCCCAAGCCTTTCGCACGCCAGTAGGCGCGAGCCATCTTCAGAGAAGTGTCGGCCGCCTCGGAGCCCGAGCCGGTGAAGAAGACGTGGTCCAGGCCCGCGGGCGTGAGCTCCTTGAGCCTGTTGGCCAGTTCGAAGGAGGCCGGGTGGCCGAACTGGAACGCCGGCGCGTAGTCGAGCTTGGCGATCTGGCGGCTCACCGCCTCGGTGATTTCGGGGCGGCCGTGGCCGAGGCCCGTGCACCACAGGCCCGACAGGCCGTCGAACACCTTGCGCCCGGTGTCGTCGGTGAAATAGGCGCCCTTGGCCGCCACCACCATGCGCGGGTCGGCCTTGAAGTTGCGGTTGCCGGTGAAGGGCATCCAGTGCGCGTCGAGCCAGGCGGCATCGGTGCGGGAGGCGGCGGGCGGGGTGGGGACGGTGAGGGTGGTCATGGGCGATTGTTCGCCGCACGCTTATTCCTGAAAATGGCGCAATATCGAAGTTCACTTGAGCATCCATGCAAGTAAAGCCACCTCTGAAGTCCTCTGGGAAATCACGCGCCCTGCTCGGCCAGCTGAGCGACATGGACCTGCGCCTGCTCAAGGTGTTCAAGAGCGTCGTCGACTGCGGCGGCATGGCGGCAGCCGAGCTGGAGCTCAACATCGGCACCTCCACGGTGAGCCGCCACGTAAAGGACCTGGAGACGCGCATGGGCCTGGTGCTGTGCCGGCGCGGGCGGGCCGGCTTCGCGCTCACGCCCGAGGGCCAGCGTGTCTACGACGAGACGCTGCGCCTGCTGGCCTCGGTCGAGGCCTTCCGCAGCAACATCGACGACATCCACCACCGCATGGGCGGGCAGCTCGACGTGGCGGTGTTCGACAAGACGGCGAGCAATCCGCAGGCACACGTGGGCGACGCCATCGCGCGCTTTTCCACGCGGGCGCCCGAGGTGCGGCTGAACATCCACGTCGGCTCGATCAACGCCATCGAGCGCGGCGTGATCGACGGCGCCTTCCAGGTCGGCATAGGCCAGCGTCCTGGAACTGCGGTGCGCCGGGATGATGCCGACCTGGAAGGCGCCGTCGATCACGCCGCGCTCGATGGCGTTGATCGAGCCGA
>SEGN01000431.1 GCA_004211245.1 Variovorax sp. | reverse complement strand
GTCCAGAAAAACGGCGCAAACCGCCGCTGGCCGAGCAGCGCGAACTGGTTCGCATGCGCCTCGTCGGCAGGTACGGTGACGGCAGCGGCGGCGGTCGTTGTTGTTGTCATGAATGTGGTGCCTGGTGGTGCGGGTGCGCGCCATTCACGCAGTGGCGGTCGCTGCGCCCGGATTGTGCCGCAGCGAGGCGTGGTGCTCGACCGCGCGCAGCATCTGCATCGCGGGCCATGCGGCCAGGGCGGCGGCCAGGTGCTTGAGGCTGTGGCCCGACACCCAGTGCGCGGTCGTCTCGTAGATGGCGGCGTCGCCCAACTCGAACAGTTTCGCCAATGCGTAGAAGAAGATGACCCACCCCAGCTTCAGCCCGAGCGCGCGGCGGACCGGTCGCAGCCATGCCATGCCCAGCACCAGCAGCATGCCGCCGAACTGGACGACCGCCCACGGCATCACGTTGCGGGTCTCCTGGTACACCGCCACCGCCAGCAGGCCTCCTGCCAGGGTGAACCACGCCGCAGGCCAGCCGGCGCGCTGGCTGACCCGCTCGCACGCCGCCATGCCGATCAGGCCTGCGAATGCGACCGCCATGCCGGCGCGGTCGGCCGCCAGCCGCAGAGCGTCGGGCTGCAGGTGATAGAAGACCGAGCCGGCCGCGGTCAGCATCAGTCCCGCGAAGAACAGCCAGGCGCAGTCCAGCGCATCAGCCGGCGGCTCGGCCAACTCGAGGGCCCGGTCGATCCAGTGCAGGCGGATCAGACCCCAGAGGCCGATCGCGAAGAACGGCAGATTGCTCAGCACATCCATCGCATTCGGCAGGCCGTGCCATTCGCGCATGTCGGCCAGCGTCGTTCCGCCACCGCTGCGCGCCGGAAGATCGGGGCCGAACAGCGCCAGCAAGGTGAAGCAGACCAACACGCCGAGCAGCGCGGTCTCGCGCGATTCGAGGCTGGCGAAAAAGCGGCGCATGGAAAGGGTTGTCATGGTGGCTCCGATGGCGGGGGTGTGCGGCGGAATGTAGGTTGTCAACCGCCGCCCGGGCATCGAAAATCGATACGGCGCACTTTTTCACGACTTGCAGTATCACAAGGAGGTACCTACCGCCATGAGCACCACCGTCGACCTCGTTCTGGCCTTGAAGGCAGAACTCAAGAACGCGCGCATGACGTACGCCGACCTGGCGCGCACGCTCGGCATGGCCGAGTCCAGCGTCAAGCGCATGCTGGCCAAGGGCGACATGCCGCTGAGCCGGGTCGACGCCATCTGCCGCGCGCTCAAGCTGGACTTCGCCGAACTCGCGCGGCGGGTGGCCGATGCGCAGCCGTTGCTGAAGGAGCTGACGCACGAGCAGGAGAAAGCCGTGGTCAAGGACAAGAAGCTGCTGCTGGTGGCCATCAACGTGCTCAGCCAGTGGACACTGGAGCAGATCACGGCGGCCTACCGCATCACCGAGGCCGAATGCATCGTCTGCTTCGCGCAGCTCGACCGGATCGGCATCATCGAGCTGCGGCCAATGAACCGTTACCGCCTCAAGCTCGCCAAGACCTTCCGCTGGCGTCCGCACGGACCTTTCATGGAATTCTTTCGCGACCACGTGGTGCTCGATTACTACCGCGGCGGTTTCGACGGCCCGGCCGAGGCGCTGATGCTGGTGCACGGCACCATCAGCCGCGCGCTTGCGCCTTCGTTCCGCGAACGGCTGCAGAGGGTGGCGCAGGACTTCGCGCAACAGCATCAGACCGACCAGAAGATCGCCGACAAGGATCGCGAGGGCTACACGCTGGTGCTGGGGATGCGCAACTGGGAGTTCGAAGCGTTCACACGGCTGCGCCGCTGACTCTGCCGGGACCAACGACCTCCGGCGACTTCGGTCTTCGGGCGTCGTTGTGCTGTAGCGCCGAAGCGTCAGGGCGCGCAGCGCGCCTTGGTGCGATGCAGCAAGACCCGTATCATCCGGCCACTGCAGGAGAGCGGATCACGGAGAAGGTGGTCCCACCGAAGGCGCAAACTCCCATGAACGCTCAGGTAAACCGGTCGCTGCCGGTTGTGTACTGCACCTTTTGAAACGCCGTCTGGAGAGCCGTCACGCCATGTGATGCACCGAAGGAGCAACTGCCGCGGGCCTGAAGCCTGCGGCACGAATCTCTCAGGTACCAAGGACAGGGGGAGCGGCATTCCAGCTTTCAAAAGGTTCTCCCATGCGCGTGATCGTTCTCGGCGCCGGCTTGCTCGGCGTCACTTCGGCTTACTACCTTCAGCAACTCGGCCACGAGGTCACCGTGATCGACCGGCAGGCCACGCCGGCCGCCGAGACCAGCTTCGCCAACGGTGGGCAGATTTCCGTCAGCCATGCCGAGCCCTGGGCCAATCCGAGCGCGCCACTCAAGGTGCTGCAGTGGCTGGGCAAGGAAGACGCACCGCTGCTGTTCCGCATCCGCGCCGACATGCGGCAGTGGCTCTGGGGCCTGCAGTTCCTGCGCGAATGCACGCCGGCGCGCACGCGACACAACATCGAGCA
>SEGN01000430.1 GCA_004211245.1 Variovorax sp. | reverse complement strand
GTCGCTCGCCGAGATGAACTTGAGCGGCGCTGGATGGACGGCCGGTGTGCCGCTGCCGGCTGCCGACAGCATCCGGCGCCACTGCGCAAGGGTGTCCTCCAGCAGCGCGTTGGAGGGTGCGCCGTCGGCTGGCAGTCGCGCGGCCAGTGCAGGCTTCAAACGACCCACCGTCTTGCGCAGGCGCTCGGGCTGCACCGGCTTCAGCACATAGTCGACGGCCTGCTGCTCGAAGGCGCGCACCGCGTACTCGTCGTAGGCCGTCACGAACACCAGTTGCGGCAGCGGCGCGCGGTCCAGCGGCCAGGCGTCCGCAAGTTCGGCCGCGGCCGCAAGGCCATCCTGGCCGGGCATGCGGATGTCGAGGAACAGGATGTCGGGCAGCAGTCGCAGGGCTTCGGTCACGGCGCTGCGTCCGTCGCCCACGGTGGCCACCACTTCGAGATCGGGCCACGCTTGCCCCAGTTCGTCGCGCAGCGCCTGGGCGAGAAGTTGCTCGTCTTCCGCGATGAGGGCTTTGGGCCGGGTCACGCACCAGCCTCCAATGGAAATGTGGCTGTGGCGCGCGTGCCGCCTGCGGCGTCCGGCACCAGTTCGATGCTGCCGCGGGCCCCATAGGCGCTGGCCAGTCGCTCGCGTATCTGGGCGATCCCGAAGCCGCGGCCTGGCTCGGACAGCGGGCCGTCGGCGGGCAGTCCGACGCCGGTGTCGGCCACTTCGATGGCGATCAATGCGTTGTCACCGCCGCCGCGCCGCGACGCGCGCACCGTGATGCTGCCGCCGCCGACCTTGGGCTCCAGCCCGTGCTGTATCGCGTTTTCGACCAGTGGCTGCAGCAGCAGCGGAGGCACCGCAACGCTGCGCAGGTCGTCGGGCAGGTCGAGCGTGTAGGTGAGCCGGTCGCCCATGCGCACCGCCATCAGTTCCAGGTAGTCGCGCAGCAGGTCGAATTCGGCACTGAGCGGGTGCGACAGCGCGCGCGAGCCCGAGAGCGTGGCGCGCAGGTAGCTGTTGAGCCGGTCCAGCATCGCAATGGCACGCGGCGGGTCGGAGGCGATGAGCACGCGCAGATTGGCCAGCGTGTTGAACAGCATGTGGGGCTCGAGCTGCGTCTCCAGCAGCTTGAGTTTGGCTTCGCTCGCGTCGCGCTCCACCGCGGTGATCCTTGCAGCCATTGCGGCCGCCTGGCCCCGGGCATGGAAATACAGGCTCGCGATCCCGCCGGCCAGCACGGTGATGGCCAGGCTGATCTTGTTGTCGCGTGGCGAGTTGACCAGGCCCGATTTGAAGACGAGGTCGCCCAGCGGATCGCCGAACAGGAAGCCACAGGCGATGCCCACGGTGGTCAGCAGCAGGCCGCGCCAGCCCTTCGGCCAGCCGTGTCCGCCATGGCTGTCGGCGTGGCAATTCTTCCGGTCGAAGAAGTAGCGGCCGAACTCGATGACGCTCCACGTGATGGTGCCGACCGAGAGCGCATAGCCCACCTGCATGAAGTAGCTCTTGGCCGGCCAGATCAGGGTGGTGAGCACCGCGATCGCGCAGCAGAACGCCACCACTTGCAGGTAGTGGCGTGCCGCGTCCAGCCATTCGATCTTCATGGCGCCAGATTCTGGACGAAGAAGCGGGTGATGGCGGCGTACGCCTGGACGACGGCCGCGCGGTCGAAGCCGGGCGGGTCGTTCAGCAGACGGGCCGCGCGGGGCGGCAGGTCGGGCAGCTGCGGCGACAGGATCGATCCGTGGCCGCCATCGGGCATGTCGGCCAGCAGCACGCAGCCCTTGCACGCTGCGCGCACCGCGTCGATGTGCCAGCGCGGCGCGAGCCAGCCGTCCTGCCCGGCGCGCACCAGGCCGAGCGGCACGCGCGGCCGGGCGAGCGTGGCCATGTCGATCGGCACAGCCATCGGCACGGCCGCCACGGCCGCTGCGATGCGGGGCTCGTCCCAGCCCTGTGCAGCGGTGTCGTCGGCGAACTTGAAGCGGATGACCCGCAGCGCCACGCTGCGCTTGAGCGGGTCGAGCATGCCGCCGGTGAGTTCCGTCATCAGCCCGACACAGGTAGGGAAGTCCTCGCTCAGGTGCGCCTCGCAATGCCGCGCCAGGGCGGCCGGCGACCAGCGCGCGCCTGCCAGCGTCAACGCGGTGAGTCCACCGGCCGACATCCCGTACACGCCGACGCGCCGCAGGTCGAGCAGCGGTGCGAAGCGCGGGTCGGCCGCCATGGCATCGATCGCTTGCGAGACTTCCTTCGGTCGATGTCTCCACGTGTCGGGGCCGACATCGCGCATGTCGTGCCAGTTGTCTCCCTTGTGCTCGGGCATGGCCACGGTGAAGCCGGCATCGACCAGGGTTCGGGCCAGATCCGCCTGTGGCCATGGCGAACCGCCCGAGCCGTGAGACATCACGATCAGGCGGCCGTTGCCGCGCCGTGGCGCCGCGTCGGCCGCCAGTTCGAACCGGAACGGGCCCCGCACGAACGGCGCGGCCGGCGCATCGGTCGGATAGAACACGGTGAC
>SEGN01000429.1 GCA_004211245.1 Variovorax sp. | reverse complement strand
GTGACCAAGCTGATGGCGACGTATGAAGCGCCGAAGCTGCGTGAAGCTATTGACCCTCCCGCGCGTGCGGAGGCCGCATGACGCCAACCACCGCCGCCACTCGTCCGTGGGCTCCGCTGGTCGGTTCGCAGGATCAGGCGACGTACGCCGCCGCGGGCTTCGGGGGGGTCGCCGGTCTGGGCCAACGCCCCGCCCTGCTGGTCATCGACATGCAGTACCGAACCATGGGGACCACCCGTCGGCCGATGCAGGAGTCGATGGAGGAATTTCCCACGTCTTGCGGCGAGGCGGCATGGGCGGCGGCCGATCGGGTCAGCGTGTTGGTTGCACTGTTCAGGCGCAAACGCTGGCCGGTCCTCTACCCTCATGTTTCTGCCAAGAACAGCAACGAGCTCGGCCGCTTGGCAGCCAAGACCCCATCGATGTGGCAGGTCGGCAGCAAGGGATACGAATTCTTTGAGGGTATCGCGCCCGAGCCGACGGACATTCTGGTTCCCAAGAAGCATCCCAGTGCCTTCTTCGGCACCTCGCTGGTCAGCCATCTTGTCGATCTGGGCGTCGACACCCTGGTGATGGTCGGATGCACCACTTCGGGTTGTGTCCGTGCAAGCGTCGTGGACGGCTTCTCCTACAACTACCGCATTGCCGTGCCAGAGGACTGTGTTTACGACCGCAGTGATGTGGTGCATCGCGTCAATCTGTTCGATATGGCACAGAAGTACGCCGACGTGATGCCGAGTGCGGAGTTGATGACCCGGCTCGATGCGCTGCCCCATGCAGCCTTGAGGACCTGACATGAAGAAGTTCGATACCAAGCTCGACCGCTATCCCTTTTCGGCCATCGTCGACCGTCCCAGCTATCGCTGGCCGAATGGTGCGGGCCTGGCCGTCTACTTTGCACTGAACATCGAGGCGTTCGAGTTCGGCCGCAACCCTGGCAACGACTTCACCTCGATGCCCAGCGCGCCGTTCCATCGAGGCTATGCGTACCGCGACTACGGCAATCGCGTTGGCGTATGGCGCATCAAGCAGCTGTTCGACGATCTTGGCTTTCCGCTTGCCGTGCTGGCCAACTCGTCGGTCTATGACGTGTACCCACGTGTCCTGCAGGCCTTTCGCGAACGGGGCGATGAGTTTGTCGGCCACGGCCGGACGAACTCGGAACGCCAGATCGACATGGATGAGCCGACCGAGCGCACCATGATTTCGGAAGTCGCCGAGCGCATGCGAACCGAAGAAGGCCGCGCACCCGGGGGTTGGCTGGGTCCTTTCATCTCACAGAGCCCACGCACACCCGAACTGCTGAAGGACCTCGGGTTCAGCTACATGCTCGACTGGTTCTTCGACGATCAGCCCACTTGGTTTCGCACGGGCAAGGGCCAGATTCTGGCCGTGCCGTACCCATCGATGGAACTCAATGACTTGCCCGCCTACGTGAACCGAGGCGCGAGTGACAGCGATTTCACCCGGATGATGATGGATGCGTTCGATGAGCAGCTGGAGGAGGCTTCCCGCTATCCGACCGTCTATTGCGTCTCGCTGCACACCTTCCTGACCGGCCAGCCTCAGCGCATTCGGCAACTGCGCACCGTTCTTCAGCACATCGCCGCGCATCGCGATGAGATCTGGTTCACCACACCCGGCGCCATCGCCGAGCATGTGGCGCAGTTGCCTGTCGGCACAGTTCCCGGAGACATCCGGTCATGAGCGCCGCCGCGAACGCCATGGACCGCGAATACAGCGCCACCGGCCTATTCGGCGTTGCCGTCCCCCAGGCCAACCCGATCGTCGAGCCGGAGTTCGCTGCACTGATGCCAGCCGGTGTCGGCGTCATCGCAACGCGACTTCAAGGCAGCCGAACGGACTCTGGCAATCGCCTCGTTCAGTACCTTGAGAATCTCGACGCATCGTTGGACGCCTACGACACCGCACGGCTTGACGCACTGGCCTATGCCTGTACCGGATCGAGCTATCTCGTGAGTCCCGAGGAAGAAAAGCAACGCATCGACGCAGCTCAGCAACGCGCGGGGTACCCCATCATCACCGCAACAAGCGCCATTCTTCAGGCACTGGACCATCTGCGCATCTCACGGGTGGCCCTGCTGGCGCCCTACCCGCAATGGATCATCGATGCGAGCCGCCTTTACTGGGAGCGCGCGGGCCTCATCATCGTCGACGAGTCGTCCTCGATGATCGACGGCGCCGATACACGCCATGTGTATCGCATCCGCACCTCGTCCGTTATCAACGCCGCGTCCCAGTTGAAGACCGAAGGCGCACAAGCCATTCTCATCTCAGGCACCGGCATGCCGACACTGCGCGCGATGCCGGAGATCGCACGCCTGACCGGCCTTCCCGTGCTGTCGTCCAATCTGTGCTTGGCTTGGGCATTGCTGCGACATCAAGGGATCTCGTTTCCTGAACCGCGACAAGCCAGCGGCGAAACCTTGCTAGGCGGCTGGCTCGAACGTGCCGCACGGCTCTAACAAGAGACTGACTATGCAACTCGATTCATC